>JAERMN010000306.1 GCA_016844625.1 Deltaproteobacteria bacterium | reverse complement strand
TGAGTTCGAAGACCGGCTCAAAGCCGTGCTCAAAGAAGTCACCGAAGCGAGCGGCGAGATTGTTCTCTTCATCGACGAGCTGCACACCTTGGTCGGCGCGGGCGCCGCCGAGGGCGCCATGGATGCATCGAACATGCTCAAGCCGGCGCTCGCCCGCGGCGAACTGCACTGTGTCGGCGCGACGACGCTCGATGAGTACCGCAAAAAAGTCGAGAAAGACCCGGCGCTTGAGCGGCGCTTTCAACAAGTCTACGTCGGCGAGCCTTCCGTGGAAGACACCATCGCGATTCTCCGTGGTTTGAAAGAACGCTACGAAGTGCATCATGGCGTGCGCATCACCGACGGCGCTATCATCGGTGCCGCGACATTGTCGCAGCGCTATATCAGCGACCGTTTCTTGCCCGATAAAGCGATCGATCTGATCGACGAAGCGGCGTCGCGGCTGAGAATCGAAATCGACAGCATGCCGATTGAAATCGATGAGGTCGAGCGCAAGATCATGCAGTTGGAAATCGAGCGCCAAGCGCTCAAGCGCGAAGAAGACAAAGCGTCCAAAGAGCGGCTCGCCCAGCTCGAGCGCGAGATTCACAATCTGAAGGAAACCGCCGGCGGCCTCAAGGCGCATTGGCAGAATGAAAAGGCATCGATCCAGCAACTGCGCGCGCTCAAAGAGAAGATCGAGGCGACCAAGGTCGAAGAGCAGAAAGCTCAGCGCGAAGGCAATCTGAATCGCGCCGCCGAGCTGCGCTATGGCACGCTGACCCAACTGCAGAAGGAAAGCGAAGCGGCCAATCAGAAACTCGCCGAGCTGCAGAAGCATCAAAAGATGCTCAAAGAAGAGGTCGACGCCGAAGACATCGCCGAAGTCGTCGCCAAATGGACCGGCATCCCGGTATCGAAGATGCTCGAAGGCGAGGTGCAGAAACTGCTGAGAATGGAAGACCGGCTAAAACTCCGCGTCGTCGGCCAGGAAAGCGCGATCCACGCGGTGTCCAACGCCGTGCGTCGCGCCCGCGCGGGGTTGCAGGATCAAAATCGGCCCATCGGCTCGTTTATCTTTCTCGGTCCCACCGGCGTCGGCAAGACCGAACTTTGCCGCGCACTAGCGGAATTTTTGTTCGACGACGAGCAGGCGATGGTGCGCCTCGACATGTCGGAGTACATGGAGAAGCATTCGGTCTCACGTTTGATCGGCGCCCCGCCGGGCTACGTCGGCTACGATGAAGGCGGGCAACTGACCGAGGCGGTGCGCCGCCGGCCGTATACCGTCCTCTTGTTCGACGAGATCGAAAAGGCCCATCCGGATGTCTTCAACGCGCTCTTGCAGGTGCTCGAAGACGGCCGCATGACCGACGGCCAGGGCCGCACCGTCGATTTCAAGAACACGGTGATCATCATGACCTCCAATCTCGGCAGCCAGTTCATTCAAGAGCTCGCGGCAAAAGACCGCAAGCACATGGAGCAGCGCGTCAGCGCCGCTCTGCGCGAAGCGTTCAAGCCGGAATTTTTGAACCGCGTCGATGAGACGATTATCTTTAACAACCTCGGCCGCGACGAGATCAAGTCGATTGTGGAAATCCAACTCAAGCGCCTGCGGCACAATCTCGCTAATCGCAAGATGACCCTAGACATCGCGGAGCAAGCCAAGGCGCTGCTCGCCGACAAAGGTTACGATCCGGTCTACGGCGCGCGTCCCCTCAAGCGCACAATCCAGCGATTGATTCAGGACCCGCTGGCGGTGAAGATTCTTGCTGGAGAATTCAAAGAAGGCGACCGGGTGAAAATCGACGTTGCCGATGACGAGCTAAGCTTCAGCCATGGCATAGCCGCGGTGCCGGATGAAACTGACGAGCAAAGGCCGATGCATTGAGCCCGGTGTCGAAGAAAATTCCCATAGGTCTGGCGCGCGTTCGCAAAGAGCTGCCGCCGCCAAGCAAAGTCTTTAAAAGCAAGCATAAAGACAGCCGCAAGCGCGCTAAGGAAAAGCTTCAGCGCGAGATCGACGAAACCTTGCCGCGTCATTCTCAATAGTTTTCCGCTGCGATCTATTCACAGGGGGGGCAGCCGGACCCGGGCTGCCCCCCTATATTTTTTGTTTTTCTGGCATAATAGTTTGCACCGCGAAGGCACGAAGGACACGAAGGTTTTCGCAGGGTGCGCTTCGCGCACCGGTCAGTCTCGGAATATCTCCCGCAAAGACGCCAAGGCCGCAAAGGTCGGATAAGCGGAAGTGAATTTGATTGAGGAATGTTATTTTTTTCTGAACTTGGCGACTTTGCGCCTTTGCGCGAGCAAATTCCGACCTTCGTGCTCGTAGCCCGTGGTGAGCATAGTCGAACCATGCCCTTCGTGGTGAAAACTGATTCAAAGTAACCCGAAAGAATCGCATTAATTGACATGGCCGAATCCGACATCACCGACCAAGACCGGCGCCATTCCCGGCTGGTGCTCTATCAAGTCTCTCTCGGCCTGGTTCTGGTCGCTATCAATCATCGGGCGATCCAAGTGGCCCTGCCGACGCTCGCCCATGTGTTTCACGCCGACTTATCGTTTATCCAATGGGTGCTCTTGGTTTACGACCTCGCGGTCATTGGCCTGGTGCTCACACTTGGCCGTCTCGGCGATCTGTTCGGCCGCAAATGGATCTACATCATCGGCTTTCTGGTTTTCGTCGTGAGCTCCGCGCTCTGCGGCATGGCTCAATCGCCGACGCAGTTGATCGCATTTCGCGTGCTGCAAGGCGTCGGCGGCGCCATGATCATGGCCAACGGCCGCGCCCTGGTGACGATCAACTCGCCGCCGTCGGAACTTGGCAAAGCGCTCGGCTTTACTTCGATGGCGTTTCACGTCGGTTACATCACCGGGCCGACGCTCGGCGGCTTCGTCATCGATGCGGCGGGCTGGCGCTGGATTTTCTTTCTGACCGCTCCGATCGGCTTGGCCTGCGCTTATTTCGGCTGGAAAGTCTTGAAAGAACGAGCGCCAAATGACGAGCAAATTAAAGTCGACTTTGCCGGCGCGGCGTATCTATTGCTTACCAATATCTGCTTCATCTACGCGCTCAATCGGCTGCCGCACCAGGGCGCACGCGATCTGCTCGTCATAACGTTTTTTATCGTCGCGGCGGCAACTTTGTGGCTGTTCATTCGCACCGAGCAAAGAGCCGAGACGCCGATCTTGAGCCTAGCACTGTTTAAAAATAGGCTCTTTACGGCAGCGAACTTGAGCCTCTTCTTTTTAACCTCAACTCAATCCGCCATCAGTGTACTCATCCCGTTCTACTTGCAAAATCTCATGGGCTTCACGCCGACCCAGATGGGCTGGATCTTGATCGGTGGTTCCGCAGTGATCATCGTGCTGGCCCCAGTCGCGGGCCGCTTGTCCGATCGCTTCGGTTCGCGCATCCTGTGCAGCGTCGGCGCCACCATTATGATTATCGGTCAATACCTCATCGCCTCACTAACTTTGCGGTCGACGGTTTTTCAAATGATCTTGCCGCAGCTTTTGATCGGCCTGGGCTGGGCGCTCTTTAACTCGCCGAACCAGAGCGCGATCATGAGCACTGTGCCGCGCGATAAAGCCGGCGCTGCTTCCGGCATGACGCTGACGACCGCGCGCATCGGCGGCGCCATGGGCATCGCCATTTCCGGCGCGATCATGACCTACGCGCTCGGCGCCAACGGCCTGACGCCGGAGCAGATTGAATCGCCGGCGAGCTGGACCGCTGCGCCGGAAGTTTTCCTGAAATCATTTAGCTTCACCACCCATTTGATCAATGCTTTTGCTATTTTCTCGGTGCTTTTCTCCGCCGTGCGCGGTTCACGGCGCGAAGAGTAGGTAGACCTTCGGTAATACGATTTGAACGGCTTGAACCACTCGCATTCCCTTGACATTCACTGCCCAGCTCTCCTACTCTCCGGGGCATCAAACCTCGCGGGGGGCACACATGAAACGCCGGTCAACGTTAGCCAAGCTCGCATTCACCGGGTTATTAACGGGTCAGCTCATTTTCACGGCAAAGTTGATCGCCGCCGAAGCGCCGGCCCTGCGTGGCGTGCACAACGCGCTCGGTGGCACCATGACGCCAGTATTCGTCGCCCAAGATCTCGGCCTGTTCGCCAAGCATGGCCTGCAGCATAGCCTCCAATACATCGCCGCGACCACCGCCATTCAGGCGCTCGCTGCCGGCAGCGAAGAAATCGGCTTGGTCGGCAATCAGTGCATCGACGTCGCGCTGGAAGGCGCGGATTTGGTCTATATCGCCAACACGGCGTCGCGCTTTATATTCCGGCTGTACGGCGATCCGGCGATCAAGTCCGTGGCCGACCTAAAAGGGAAAGTCATCGCCGCGACTCAGCCAGCCGCTTCCACTGACTACGCCGCGCGCATATTGTTGCGCAAATATGGCCTAGTGCCGGACAAGGACGTGAAAATTATTTACGCCGGCAGCAGCCCGGCGTTGTTGTCGATGCTGAAGGCTGGAAATGCCGTCGCCGGCTTGATGAATCCGCCGGCGATCTATCAAGCGCAAGAGCTCGGCATGAGGCAAATCGTCAACGTCACTGAGCTGAATATTCCGTTTATCTTTGTCGCCGTCTGTACCACGCGTAAAGTCATTCAACAAAAGCCCGATGCCGTCACCCGATATCTGAGGGCCTACACCGAAGCGATCTCGATCATCCTGCGCGACAAAGAAACCGCCCTCAAGATCATGGCCAAAAACATGAGAATGGATAATCGCCAGTGGGTCGAAGCAGTTTATGACGACGTAGCTCCGGTGTTGCAGCGCGTGCCCTACATGACGAAATCGGAAGTCCAAGCGGTGTTGGAGGTCGTCAAGAATCC
>JAERMN010000305.1 GCA_016844625.1 Deltaproteobacteria bacterium | reverse complement strand
AGCACTAACATAGCGAGTCCGGCAACAAGCATCATGCGCTGGCTCAAGCGATCAGAAGCAATACCCGCGGGATAGGCGGACGTGGCGTAAAACACGTTCATGACGATCAAGATCATTGGCACAAGACCGACCGACAGACCGACGCTTTGCGCGCGCAGAATCAAAAATGCTTCGCTGAACCGCGCTAGCGTGAAAACCGCGCCGAAAGCCACGATGATCCAGTAACCTCTCTCGAGTCTATTAACGCTCGAAAAAGAAATAGGTGAACCTTTGGCGGATTGATTCTGATCCGTCTCCGGCTCGCGGACAGTGAGAACTAGCGCTACTGAAATGACGGCCGGCAAAACCGCCACCCATAGTACGGCCTTGATGTCGTTGGCCCACAAGGCCATGAACGTGATCGCGAGCAGCGGCCCGAGAAACGCGCCTACCGAGTCAAGCGACTGGCGCAGTCCGTACGCTGCGCCGCGCAACTCCGGGGGAGTGATGTCCGCCACCAAGGCGTCGCGAGGCGCGCCGCGTATGCCCTTGCCAACGCGGTCTGTGAAGCGCGCGCCGAAAAGCCACGAAATGGATGGAGCTAGTGGAAACACCGGTTTGGTGATCGCTCCAAGTCCGTAACCAAGGACAACGAGGAATTTTCGTTTGCCCAAATAGTCGCTCAAGGCCCCGGAGAATATCTTAGTGATCGCCGCGGTCGCTTCGGCGATACCTTCGAGAAATCCGATAGTGACCATGCTGGCGCCCATTACTGACGCCATGTATACCGGCAGCAGACTGTGGACTAACTCCGACGACATGTCCATAAACATGGCGGTTAGGCCGAGCGCCCATACGCCGGGCGGCAACACGCGAACGCTCGGCTGAGCGTCGAGGTGAGCAACCTCAACGGTGATTGGATGTTGACTCATAAAATAGCCAGGCGCCGCCGACGTTTATTACGATTTTGCTTCTCACGCAAGCGAAATCCGGGCGCAGAGCCAACCGACAATTTCATTTGTCCTCTGGTATTCTGCTCGCAATTACAGATGCGTTGGAGAAACCGTAAGTCACAGCACCAAATCGCGGGAGCACGCGAAGTCATGTATGATCAGGTCGGTGCCAAAGTGGAGCTGAGGGCAACGTCAGCGAAGAGTTTAATTGAGCGAACCGCCCACCAATGAAGTCTTACAGTAAAAAGTCTTTTGTCGAAGTTGTCGGTGTCGCTCTGCGTCTCGGTCTCACTTCCTTCGGTGGGCCGATCGCGCATCTTGGTTACTTTCGCGAAGAATATGTGGTGCGGCGGAAATGGTTGGATGAAAAGAGTTACGCGGACTTAGTCGCGCTATGCCAATTTCTTCCAGGGCCGGCGAGTAGTCAGGTGGGGATGGCGATCGGCATTGCGCGCGCGGGTTTGCCGGGGGCGCTGGCGGCGTGGTTGGGATTTACTTTGCCGTCGGCATTTTTGCTGGTCGCATTTGCTTTTGGCGTAAATGCCGTCGGCACCGCGGCGGCGGCCGGTTGGTTGTATGGTTTGAAAGTTGTCGCCGTCGCTGTCGTGGCGCAGGCGGTTTGGGGAATGGCGAAATCGCTATGTCCTGATCGATCGCGGGCGACCTTGGCGATTGTCGCGGCGATTGTGACGCTCAGTTGGCCAACTGCTGTCGGGCAATTGGTTTCGATCGTCGCTGCGGGAATTATTGGTTGGTCATTTCTGGCGCCGACTACGCTCGGTTCTCAGGCCCACGCGCAGTTTCCCGTGAGTAAGCGCGTCGGCGTGATCGCTTGGATTATCTTTTTCGTTCTGTTGCTCGGGCTGCCGGTACTACGGCCGTTGGCGCAGAGTCATTCGCTCGATGTCTTCGATAGTTTTTTCCGTGTCGGTTCGTTGGTTTTCGGCGGCGGGCATGTGGTGTTGCCGCTGCTGCAAACGGAAGTCGTCGGTCCTGGTTGGATTACCAATGAACAATTCGTCGCCGGCTACGGCGCGACCCAGGCTGTGCCGGGGCCGTTGTTTACTTTCTCGGCTTACTTGGGCGCGGTTATGAACGGCTGGAGCGGCGCGTTGTTAACTTTAGTCGCGATTTTTCTGCCGTCGTTTCTACTTGTCATCGGTGCGCTGCCATTTTGGGACATTTTGCGGGCGAATGCTAATTTTCAGTCAGCGCTGAGCGGTATCAATGCCGCGGTTGTCGGGCTTCTTCTTGCCGCGCTCTACAAGCCGGTGTGGACGAGTGCGATTCACTCCCCTGCCGATTTCGCACTTGGGTTGGTTGGATTCGGGCTGCTCATGTTCTGGAAATGGCCGCCGTGGACCGTGGTGGTCTTGAGCGCGGCGGCGGGCGAGATGCTTGCCCGATTGTGACGAAATTATTGCGACAGTAATTTTACGCCGGCGATTGCCAGCACAATGCCGAGTAAACGCCGGACGGTAATCGGCGTCGCATGCTTGGCGCCCCACCGGGCGCCAACAAAGCCGCCGACGAGCACGGCGAAAATGAGCGGCAGCAGCGTCCAATCGATGAAACTGCCGCGGACAAAGCGACCGATGAGACCGGTTACTGAATTTACCGCGATGAACGCCGCCGAAATTCCCGCCGTGGCTTTGGCATCTTGCCAACCAAGCAGGATTAGAATCGGGCCCAAATAAATTCCGCCACCGACACCGGTTAAGCCGGCGAGCAAACCGAGGCTGATGCCAATGACCGCGGATAAAAGCCAAAGCGCCGAGCCGGTTGGTCTTTGGATCGCTCGCGAGCGAGGGTCCGGCAAGATCAGACGCAGCGCCGCGAGCAATAGCGCGATGCCGACGAGGATCATGAAGAAGCGCGACGAGGTCGCGATCATGCCGCCGACGAACGCCGCCGGAGCGGAGAAAAGTAGCAGTGTGCCAGCGAGCGGCGCGTCGAAATGGCCGCTTTGCCGAAAGCGGAACCAGGCCTGGCTCGATACGACGATGTTCATGAGAAGAATTGTCGCGGCCACTTCGGGTCGCAGCTTGCCGGCGAGAGTTAGCAGCGCAATGTACGCCGAGGCGCCGCCGTGCCCGACCGAGGAATAAAGCGCGGCGGCGGCGCCGATGGCCAACGTGAGAATAACTTCGTTCATATAGCAAAAGGAATCACGCTGGTTTATGACATAGGCGGAAGGTGAAATCTAACCGCGCAAGCGCGCAGCGGTTATGGGTTCGCACCTTCCGATTGCTTAGCCGTGACGGGGCGATAGAATTTCGCTGACGCGGCTATGGCGTCGGCGGTCGCTGAAGGAGCCAAACGAATGTCTATCGGATTTGAAATTCTCATCATTGCTATGTTGATCCTTGGCAACGGCATTTTCGCCTTGTCGGAGATGGCCGTGATCACGGCGCGTAAGTCGCGCCTGCAGGATTGGGTTAAGAAGGGTAATTCACGCGCCAAGGTGGCGTTGGAGCTGGCGCAAACGCCCAATCGATTGCTCTCCTCGGTGCAGATCGGCATCACGTCGATTGGCATTCTTGCCGGTGTGTTCGCCGGCCGGGGTGTCGCGGAGAGGACGGCGGATTATTTACAGTCGCTGCCACTTGTCGGCATGTATCACCAGCAGATCGGTCTCGGTCTGGTCGTGCTCATCATTACTTTTTTTTCGTTGGTGATCGGCGAGTTGGTGCCCAAGCGTCTCGCCATGCGCCACCCGGAGATGATCGCGACCTGGGTCGCGCTGCCGCTGCGTTTGTTCGCACGCGTGTCCGCGCCGATGGTGCATTTGCTGAGCGTTTCTACCGAAATCGTCTGCCGCCTGTTCGGTAAAGCGCAGTCTGAGGAGCCGCCAGTGACGGAAGAAGAGATTACGACGCTGGTGCAGCAGGGAACTGAGGCCGGCGTTTTCGAGGAGAAAGCGGAAGACATGGTCGAAGCGGTGCTCCGACTGGGTGACAAGAGCGCCAGATCGCTGATGACGCCGCGCACGCAGATCGCCTGGCTCGACCTGGAAAACAGCATGGAACAGATCCGCACCAAGATCAGCGCGAGCGGCCGCTCGCGCTTTCCAGTAGCGGCGGGCAGTCTCGACAAGGTCACGGGGATCGTGCAAGCGAAGGATATGCTGGCGCTCACGCTTGCCAATAAACCGATCGATCTCAACACATTGATGCAGGAGCCACTGTTTGTGCCGCGGACGGTTTCCGCTTTGGAATTATTGGAATCGTTCAAAAAGTCGAACAAACACATCGCGCTGGTGGTCGACGAATACGGCGGCATCGAGGGTTTACTGACGCACCACGACATACTCGAAGCGATCGCCGGCGATATCCCGATCGGTGAAAAGCCCGTCGATCCGAAAGCGGTCAAGCGTCATGACGGCTCATGGCTGCTCGACGGCATGTTGAGCGTCGATGAGTTCAAAGAAATCTTTCACGTCGAAACACTGCCGGGAGAAAAACGCGACGCCTATCAAACCCTCGGCGGTTTCGTCTTTACTCAAATGGGACGGGTGCCGTCCGTGGCCGAATCCTTTGAGTGGCATGGCTTGCGGTTCGAGATCGTCGATATGGACGGCAAGCGGATCGATAAAGTGCTGGTGATGGCGACGCAAGCGACGAGATCAGAGAGTTCGACTACAACGACGGAGCCTAATGCGGACCGAACTGTCAATGAGCGGCGAAGCGATTAGCGATAAATCGCTTAAAGAGCGTGCGAACATTTTCGCCTGGTCTTATTTCTACACCTGGCGTTGTTCCGCTTGCAGGGAGGCGTATAAAGCATCGTAGAGAAAGGATGCCTTCTCGACGGTCGCCGCGTCATCTCGCGCAACCAGAGGAAAGCCCTGGGAGATCGCTCTGATTCCCGCCGATTCCTTGGTTAGGTCGATCTCTTCGGGAAAGTCAGCACCGCGCACGATGCG
>JAERMN010000304.1 GCA_016844625.1 Deltaproteobacteria bacterium | reverse complement strand
TACGCTCAAAACGACTTGACCTTTGAATGGCAGACGAAAAGTTTACCATCGTCCATGGCGCGTAAAAACAGAACTAGGACTACGGCGAAACATTCAGTGGCCGTCGAAGCTGCTATTGAGTCAGCAAGAGATTCTTCGCATTCGGAGCAATCGAAACTGCTGTCCGTCGCCAGCATCGCTCTGTTCATTGTCTTATTCAGTCTGATCTCGATCGGTAGTCTCCGGCAAAAATCGCCCACCGTCGACGAGCCGATCCATTTGCTGTCGGGCTACGCGTCTTTGAAGTGGGGCGACTACCGGGCCAACCCCGAGCATCCGCCGTTGGCGAAACTCTGGGCCGCGCTGCCGCTACTAGCGTTGGATATCAAAGATCCACGCCCGACGACAGCCGAGTGGGAGATTATTCCCGACACTGGGCCGCATACCACTCACACCGGTTCGGTGGCGGCAAAATTATTTTTTGCCGACAACGATGCCGAAAAGCTTTTCTTATGGGCCAAGCTGCAAATTATTCTGCTGGCACTTTTGCTCGGTTTTTTTATTTACCGTTGGAGCAAAGAGTTGTTCGGATTCGAAGCGGCGCTGGCGTCGTTGTTTTTTTACTGCCTGGATCCGAACATCTTAGCCCACAGCCAGATCGTTCATACCGATATCGCTTTCAGCGCGTTGTTTTTTATCGGCAGCTATTGTTTTTGGCGCGCGCTGGACAAGCTCACCTGGTCCAACCTCGCGCTCACGGCATGCTTTTTCGGTTTGGCGGCAACGGCCAAATACGCCTATCTCGCCATGCTCGCCGTGTGGGGCGTGCTCGGCGTTCTCAGAATATTCTCCTCTCGACCGCAAGAATACGCTTTAGGCGGTCGCCGCATGGTTTTCAGCCGGCGCGAGAAAGCTCTGCTCTTGGGCGGAATATTTTTTTGCTCGCTACTCGCCGCCTATTGCTTTATTTGGGCTGCCTACGGATTCCGTTTCAGCGCGCTACCCGGTGACGGCAGACCGTTGCCGATGGCCGACGAGCTGTTGACCGAGCCGCGCCTCAGCGGTTTGGTTGCTTTGCTAACGCAGTTTCATCTTTTTCCCGAAGCGTGGATCTATGGCCAGCTGTTCGTCTTGAACAACCTGCAACGCGAAGCTTATCTTTTCGGGGCTTACTCAGATCATGGCTTTTGGCTGTACTTTCCAGTTGCGTTCGCGGTCAAGACGCCGCTGCCGACGTTGATACTGTTTCTCAGCACGCTGGTCTTATGGGCGACTAAGAAAATCGACCGCGCCAAAGTAAACTTTCTTTTGGTCGCCGTGGCGGTTTATTTCTCGTTAGCCGTCTTGTCCCGTTTGAGTATCGGCGTTCGGCATATTCTGCCGATCTATCCGTTTCTATTTGTCTTGATCGGCGGCACGGTAGCGCAATCGTGGCGCGCCGCAACGCGCTGGAAACGAGGTGGACTCGTTGTTCTTGGACTGTGGTATTTGGGGTCGGCGATATATATTTATCCGCATTTCCTCGCCTATTTTAACGAGCTCGCCGGCGGTGCGCGAAACGGCCACAAGGTTCTGCTCGATTCGAATTTAGATTGGGGTCAGGATCTTAAAGGGCTGAAATCCTGGATGATCAAAAACGAAGTTAAAAAAATTCAGTTCATCTATTTCGGTTTTCACAACGTTGCGGCGCCGCGTTACTACGGCATCGACGCGCAATTCCTCCCCGGTAGTTGGGTCAGCGCCGATGCCACGTCGAACCAATTCGCCGATGCCTCGGACTATCTCGCCATCAGCGCCAATCATTTGTTCGGCCGTCATTATATTCGCGGCGCACGGCGCGTCGATTTTCTTAAACCGTTTTTATCCTTGAGCCCGACGGCCACGATCGGTCACTCGATTTACGTTTATCGGATCAGCCAAGCGATCGCGGCGTTGCGCCAAACGGTCGAAAGGAACCCGGAGTCGGCGGAGGCTCATGCCGATCTCGGCGGATTGCTTGAAAATCAAGGGAATGTCGCGGCAGCCGAGAAACACTACCGCCAAGCGGTCCAACAGAAACATGCGTCGACGAAGGCACTGTACAATCTCGGCATGATCTTAGCGAAGCAAGGCAATCAGGATGAAGCGATCGAGCTTTTGCAAAGAGCCCGCGCGGCGAGCCCGCGCGATGAGGACATTCGCTATGACTTAGCCTTAGCGCTGGCGGTTCGGGGCGATGTCGAGCACGCTATCGCGGAACTGCGCGAGACAATTCGAATCGAGTCGCTCTATACCAAGGCCTATTACAATCTTGCCATTCTGTTAGCTCGAAAAGGGCAGAGCCGCGAAGCTATCGCGGCGCTACGCGAGGCGGTAAAAGCCAACCCACTGTTCGCAAAGGCGCACTACCAGCTCGGCGTGATGCTCGCCCGCGGCGGCACGCATGAAGAAGCGATAAGCAGCTATCGCCAAGCACTCCAGATCGAGCCCGGCATGGCTGAAGCGCACGAAAGTCTCGGCAAGTTGCTGGTGCTGATGGGTCGAACGGACGAGGGAGTGAGGCATCTTGAAGCGGCTGTGCGTTTGATGAAGTCACGCTCGACTGCGCCATGATTTTTGGCAAGTCAGTCTCGCTACCCATGGCGCCGCAGAAAACCACTAACGCATCGGCTGATCCATTCAGTCTCGCTAAGTCGACGATGAAAATTCTACTCGTCATTATCGTCGTTGCGGGAGCTTTGCGCTTGGCCGAACTTGGCCAGATTCCTGCCGGGATCAACGTCGATGAAGCCGCCAACGCCTGGAACGCGTACACGCTGCTCAAGACCGGCAAAGACCAACATGGCGTCGGTTGGCCGATTCTTTATACCCGCGCCTTCGGTGAGAACCGCAGCACGTCTTACATCTATGCGCTGATTCCTTTTCAGGCTCTCGGCGGGATGAGCATTCAAACGACGCGGCTGCCCGCGGCGCTCGGCGGTTTGCTTAGCGTGTTGCTTATGTATTTCGTCGGCGCTCGATTGTTCGGACAATCCGCCGGTATGATCGCCGCCGGAATGTTGGCGCTGAACCCCTGGCACCTACAGATTAGCCGTCTCGGTGTTGAGGCGTCGTTGTCGCCGTTGCTGGTCTTGGCTTCGTTGGCCGCGTTGCTGTGGGCGAACTTGCCAGTTGTCGATAACAATCAGCGCCCTGCGCGGCCGCTCTTCGCCATGTTGGCCGGATTAGTGCTGGGACTAAGCTTGTATGGCTATTGGGCCGTCAGGATTTTTCTGCCGTTGTTTTTTATCGGTGCTGTCGCCGTTACATGGAGACTTCGGTGGCAGCGGCCTAAAACGCGCGACGGCACGCTGGCGATCGGAGCTTTTCTGCTCGCGCTGGTACTGACCTGTGCGCCGCTGTTTTGGCGCCATGTCGTCGATCCGGAGATCGGCAAGCGCGCGCGCATTCAGGGTTGGGTGTGGGAAGAGTCCGATAGTTTGATTCAGAAAATCGCCAAGGTCGTGAATCGCTATCCTGGTCATTTCGGCGCGGATTTTCTTTTCATCAATGGCGATCATGACCCAGCCTATTCACCGTTGACCGATACGGCGCTGTTTCACTGGTACGATCTGCCGTTTCTGGTTTTGGGTCTGATCGCCTGTGTGCGCCGGGCGCGCGCTTCGCCGCCGGCGAGATTGTTGTTGCTCTGGGTGATTCTTTATCCGGTGGCCGATCTGTTGGCGCGCCATTCGAGTTTGCATTCGCTGAGAAGTTTGCCCGGATTGCCGGGGCTGATTCTTTTAGCAGCGTTGGGTGTGGTTCATGCCTGGAAGTGGCTCCGGCCGCATCGCTTTACTATCGCTTCTATCGGTTACTCGTTGCTTGGGTTGATCGCGGTTTTCAACATTCTGTTTTTGAAACAATTCTTCCTGGATCGTAACTACACCGTTGAAAAACTTTACGCTAATCAGGTAGATCACTTCCAAGCCTGCGATTGGCTCCGTTCGCGGCTAAGCGGCGTCGACGCGGTATTCTGGAGCGGATCGTCGGCGCACCGCTATATTTACACGGTTGTGTGCGTTGGCTACAATCCCGAGCAGTGGTTTCGTGATGTCCGCGAGATTGTCCCAGGGCCGCTGCCGGGCGGAGTCTTTGCGCACGAAGATATTTATTTGCGCGTCGGCAAATTTCACTTCATGTTTGGCGATTCGCAGAGCCGCGCCGAGCTTAGCGAATTGCTCCACAACGACCGGTCCGATCGGGTGATTTTCGTCGTTCGCCCCGGCGAGCTCGGTTTACATAGAAATGCCCGTCCCGTCTACGAAGCGCTTGGGCCGGACGGCAAACCGACGCTTTGGATCTTCGACGTGAAATTGTAGGCGCGCTCGAGCCCGGATTTTTCATGCTATGAGGGGAACTTATGACAAGGTTGATAGAGGTGTGATCCGGAGGAACGAAGGCACCGGCGCGAACGTTTCATTTTGTGCTCGGCGCGCGGCACGATGTTTGACTTTTTCACTGCTGATATCATAAGCAACTCGCCGCGCTGGCATCTTTTGGGCCCAACTGCTTTGCCTTCGTTCCGCAAGGGTTGCGCGCTATCGTAATTTGCCCGCAGTTTTACCGCGAATAAACCGGGCTAGCTGTGCGCAGGCGTGATACATTCTGGTTCGCGCAAAATCAATACGTTTTTTGACAATGAGTAAGCAGGAATCTCGCGCGGCGAGAAAACGTAGTGAGAACCGGCGAGCGCAAGGCGGAGCGGACGGCAAACGGTCGCGAGCGCCGACATTGCTATCGGGATTTTGGCTGGTTTTTGCCGCGGCGTTTTTTCTTCGGCTGATTTACCTTTGGCAGATCGAAGCGATCCCGCTCTTTTACCATCTTGCTGGCGACGGGCGGACCTATGACGAATGGGC
>JAERMN010000666.1 GCA_016844625.1 Deltaproteobacteria bacterium | reverse complement strand
GACGATCGGCAGTTTCGTCAGATCGATTTGATCACCGGTCCATTTGATCTCTTTGCACGGTCCGGTGGCGACGATCTCAGGCGGGATGCGCTTATCTTCCAAAGTAAGATAGCGCTCGAGCATTTCGTCCTGCGGCACGCCGAGGCCGAGTGCGACCAGTCTTCGCGTCGCGAACAATCCGCCCAAGACGCGCCAGCCGGAATAATCTTTCACGTTCTCGAACAAGAGCGCCGGCCCGTCAATGTCAGACGTCTTGCGCATGCCCGCGGCGATCTCGTACTTGACGCTGACCTCGTCCGTGACCGTTTTTAATTGGCCCAAGTCTTCGAGATGAGCGAGAAAACCTCTTAGATCTTCAAACATAAATTTGTCCTAACTGTAAGTGAGCCTCTTTTCGGAAGAGATCCTTCACTGCGTTCAGGATGACAGCCTGAGAATTCCGGCGAGCGCGCTATCCATGTCATTCTGAGCGAAGCGAAGAATCTGCTTTTCTTTTCTTATCAGCGACCGCGCCGTCACTTCAACCTGAGCAGCGGCAGCACTTCATCGATAAATCGTTTCACTTGTCCCGGCTGATCATTCGCGGTGAAGCGCAGCACCGGCGTAGTGCCGTGGGCGAGCCAGACTTTGATCAAGCTCTCCGGCGGATAGGTCGGGCCGTAGTAGTGATTGAAATAATCTTTCGACTGTTGGTAAGCCGATTGCCGGTCGTCGTTGATATTAACCATGCCGTGGATCGCGATTTCGAAGTTGGACAAGTCTTTGCCGATCTCGCTGGCGGTTTGTTCGATCACACGCAGACGTTTGCCCAGTTCTTCGGCGGTTACTCCCATGGTGATGTAGCCGTCAGCGAGCAAGCCGACCCGGCGCATCGCTTGATCGACGATTTTGTCGCCGACCTGTTCGCGCTCGGGACTGACCGCGATCCAGATCGGCGGCGGTTTTTGCACCGGCTTGGGCACGATGTGGTAGTTGTCCAGCGTGTAATATTTGCCCTGATGGGTAAATTCCTGATCGCCCCAAATTTTCCGCAACAGCTCGATGCCTTCGCGCATGCGCCCGACGCGCTCTTCTTTTTTAATGCCGAAAGCGCGCAGCTCGCCTTCATGGCCGCCGCCAATGCAGACGCCAAGCAGCGACCGGCCTTGCGAGAGCTGATCGAGCGTCGCCCATTGAATCCCGAGCAAAACCGGATGGCGCACCGGGAAAGACGCCATGCAGATGGTGCCAAGACGAACTTTTCTAGTATGCGTTGCCAGCGCGGATAGCATGACGATTGATTCCAAGCGCGGCTTGTGGATCAAGCTATCGCCGAACCAGACCGACTCGAAGACACCGGACTGTTCCGCCATCAGCGCGGTTTGAATCAGTTCATTGACATCGGTGAGACCGAACAGCGCGCCGCGATTGGGCAGACTGAGGCCCCATTTCACCGGCAGGTTACGCATGACCTTTCACTCACCGCCACTGTTAGAAGAACGGTCGGAGAGAGTCAAGCAAAGTTGTCCTTGACAGGCACGGTCCAATTGCAGGATATAGCGAACAGTTGGTTTTAACTGTGATCCGGACTAGATTTTTCGAGGCGTGGACGCGTTTTCCCCCTCACCCGCTTGCAGAAGAGGGTTAGGGTGAGGGCTGAATCGAAATACACCACCCTCACCTCTATCCTCTCCCTCCAAAGGAGGGCGAGGAAGTAGTCGGACTTGGCTCTACGTAGTAAAAATGGCGAAAGATCTGCGCAGTTATTTGGATGAATTGTTGGAGAAGCGGCCCAAGGACGTCGTCGTCGTCGACAAGGAAGTCGATCCGGTTTACGAGGCCAGCGCCATCGTCGAGAAGTTCGAACGGGAAAATAAATTTCCCCTGGTGTTTTTCAAGAACATAAAAGGCTCGAAGATTCCGTTGGTTATCAATCTCGGCGCCACCTACGAACGTCTCGCCTTGTCGCTCGGCTCGCCGTCGGTGCCGCAGATGGTCAAGGACTTAGCACACCGCGAACACCATCCGTTGCCGGTGCAAGAAATCGCCGCCAAGGACGCGCCGTGTAAAGAAGTGATTTTGAAAGGCGAGCAGGCCGATCTCGATCTATTGCCCGTGCTCACCATCAACGAAGGCGACGCCGGCGCCTATATCAACGCCGCGGCGATGATCTGCAAGGAGCGCGGCACGGGGGCGGTGAATGTCGGTATCTACCGCAATCAAAAACAAGGTAAAAGACAACTCGGCTTGATGATCAACCCGGCCAATCACGGCAACTACGTGCGCGCCGAATACGAAGATCACAACGAAGCGATGGAGATCGCGCTCTGTATCGGTCATCACCCGGCCTTGAATATGGCTGCCGTCAGTAAGCTTGCGGGCGTCGGCTCGGAGTTGGAAATTGCCGGCGCCTTTCTCGGCGAGCCTCTCGAAGTCGTCAAAGCGGAGACGGTGAATCTCATGGTGCCGGCGCGCTGCGAGATCGTTATCGAAGGGGTTGTGCCGCCCAAGAAACGCCACTACGAGGGACCGTTCGGCGAATGGCCGCACTATTATTATAAGGAAGGCGACCAGCCCTACATCGAAGTAACCGCGATCACCATGAGAAAGAACCCGATCTATCAGAGCATCCACAGCGCCCACTTCGAACACAACATTATCGGCGCCGCGCCGAGATTGGGCAGCCTGCTGAAACGCATCCAAGAAGTCGTGCCGAGCACCACCGGCGTCAACATGCCGATCTCCGGCGCCGCCCGCTCGCACTGTTATATCTCGGTCAAGAAGCGCGCCGAGGGCGAGCCGAAGCAAGCAGCCCTCGGGGCTTTGGTCACCGATCCCAACATCAAACTTGTCATTGTGGTCGATGATGATGTCGACGTGTTCAATGAGACGCAGGTACTGTGGGCGTTGGCCATGCGCTTTCAAGCGGACCGGGATTTGGTGATTATCCCGAATATTATCGGCTCGCACTTAAACCCGACAGCCTATGGCTACAACCGCATGGAAAAAGGCACCATGGAGACAAAGCTCATCTTCGACGCCACCAAGCCGCTGCCGCCCTACGATTTCCCCAAGGAAGCCCAAGCGCCCGACGCGGTGTTGAATAAGATTGATCTTAACCGCGACACGCGCCCGTACGAGCCGGGCAAAGACGACAAGGCTATCACTGGCAAGGTCCTATCCGTCCTATCAGTCCTATCCGTAGGAAGCTCAAACGCGGTGGCGCAGACGCAGATGGAGAAAATGCGCGTCGCCTACACCGTCATCGGTCCAACCCAAGCGACCGTCTGGACCGCTAAAGAGCTAGGCTTTTACGCCAAGCATGGCTTGGATGTCGAAATGGTGCTGCTCGTCGGCGCGCCGCTGGCGGTGACTGCAATGCTCGCTGGTGAAACTCCGATCATCCACACCGGCGCGTCGGCGGTGATCACCAGCAATCTCACCGGCTCCGGCGCCGTGCTGATCGCCGGTTCGGTTAATCGCTTTCCCTACGTGCTGTTCGCCAACGATCAAATCAAACGCATCGAAGATCTCAAAGGCAAAAAGTTCGGCGTCAGCCGCATCGGCAGCGCCGACAACGCCGCCGCGCAGACGGTTTTTTCGCGCTACGGCCTCAAAGGCGACGACGTCGGCTATCTCACCATCGGATCAGTGCCGGCCCGACTCGCGGCGATGCAAAGCAACGTAATTCAAGCGACCTTGCTTCAGCCGCCCGAAACGCTCAAAGCCAAGGAGTTGGGCGTCAAGGCGCTGCTGGATTTCACCAAGCTAGATATTGAATGGCAGCAAAACGGCGTCGTGGTCACGCGCGAGTTCATCAAGCGCCGGCCCGACACCGTGCGCCGCTTCATGCGCGCTTACGTCGAAGCCGGGGTTTATAATTTGACCAATCCGAAAGGCGCGCAAAAAGTCTTGCAGAAATATCTCACCATCAAAGACGACAAAGCGATCGAAGAAAGTTACAACGAGATC
>JAERMN010000303.1 GCA_016844625.1 Deltaproteobacteria bacterium | reverse complement strand
GCGCCGCAATTGATGGCAACGAATTGTTTCGCTTTGCGGCGGCTCAGATTGTGAATCGCCCGCGCGACTAGTTCTTTGCCTGTGCCAGTCTCACCGGTAATCATGACCCCCGAATCGGTCTCGGCCAGAGAACGAATCAGGTCAAAAACCTTGAGCATTTTTGGACTTTTGCTAAGAATATTCTCGAGATTATGCTCCACCTGAACTTTCTGGCGAAGTTCCCTTACCTCATCCAACAACTGTCTTTTTTCGATCAGCTTCTCACTCACCAGCCGAATCGCCTCAGGCTGAAACGGTTTGGTAATATAGTCGCTCGCGCCGAGTTTCATAGCCTCGACGGCCTGTTTAATATTGCCGAATGCAGTGATCAAAATCACATCAGTGTCAGGATATTTCTCTCTAACATGGCGCGCCAGTTGGAAGCCATCCATTCCAGGCATCTTGACATCGGACACTATCAAGGCAAATTTTTCTTCGGCTAATTTTGCGATTCCATCCTCTCCACAACCCGCCACAGTCACACGGTAGCCTTCCTGCTCATAAAATTGTGCGAGCTGCTCCCTGAGGCGATCATGATCTTCAACAATTAGAACATTGTACATAAGCCACCAATACTTAATGAACGCGCGTCATTATCGGTTATTTCCGTGCTAAGGAATACTTACCGGTAATATGACGGCAACTTGGGTTCCTCCTAACTCTTTGCTGGAAATCCTTAGGACTCCGTCGTGTAGCTCAATTATGCGAACGGCTAAGCTAAGCCCAAGGCCGTCGCGATCTCTCCGGGAGGAAAAAAACGGCACTACCGCCTGTGCCAGTGTGCCTCGGTCCATTCCCGAACCCGTATCCTCGACCACTATTTCTGCGCTAGCTCGCCGCACCAATCCAGAGTCGTGAATCGCCGCTTTAATATTAACCGAATCTCCGGGCTGTGTAGCTTCGAGGGCATTTTGAATTATCGCTCCAAAGGCAAGATCGAGAAAAAAAGGGTCGGCATGGACAACCGCCCTTGCCAAAGAGCCATCCACAGTACAGTTGAGAGCAACTTTCTTCTCTACGAACGCTGGGAAACAAGACTTGACGGCATCATTGACGACCTCGCCCAAATCGAGTTCAGACCGGCCTGAGGGCGCATGTGAATAATTCGAAAAACTTCTGACAAACTCAACTGTTCGATCCACCGCTTGCTGTAACCTATCAATCTCAGAAGACCCCATTCGAGCACGCTTCAATGAACCGATCAAAAGATTTATCAATTGGAAATGATTGCCGATCTTGTGAACAAATTCAGAAACAACCGCGACGTCGAGTTGTCGACCGATAGTCTCGCTGCCAATCGGAATCAAACTGCCGCGAATAATCGCGCCTGCGGTATTATTCAGAGACTTCCGCAAACTATGAGCGACCCAAACATGAAGTCCCTGATCATCGACAATCCTGTGGTTTGTGCAGACCATCGCTCCGGGCATTAGTTGTTCCAAGCTCGCAATTAGACCCGGACAGTCTACTCCGTACAACCGATCTTCAAAAAGCGCCCGGCTACCGATCAATCTCTCGGGAGAAATCCCGATTAGCTCGGCGCTATTCGACGAAATTCGTGTTACCGTGAAATCAGAACTGCATTCGTAAAGGACGCAGGGCAGGCTCTGCGGTAGTTCTCCAAACCAATCCACACTCTCCAATCGGTCTGAGTTTAGACATTCGCTCCCGATCGCCGCATTCAATGGGGCCACCGCTGCACAGTTAGTCTTCGCTTGAGAGGTCAAATGGCCAGCCACTTAAGAGTTACCAATCGCTAAATCTACCAGTCCGCGATAACCATCTGGCATTTTTGCCATATCATCCGAACCAATTCAAGAAAATTGTTAGCTAGCTACACTGCGGACGCAATTCATGAAAACCCTAGATCATATATGCAAGCCCTTAGAATTAAATAATTATTACCCAGATTGACAGAATGTTCGGGAATACTCAGAGATAAATTGTAAACTCTTTTGCCAAATTTAGATAGCGCATCAAAATCGCATCCGCTGTCGGCACAGCATACTTTAGACCTGCGGAGTGACTGGGTATGGTAGCTTGAGGACGCGAACAATCGGCCACGAGCCCGCATTTATTGATTGGAGGTTACGAGCGCCACTCCAGTGACCAGGCAAACTCGACGTGCAATCTAAGGTGACTGGAGGCGCAGCACGGGAGCATTCCGAATCATTGCCTGCACCGGCCACAATTGCAGTAAGCCGCAACCTCGTGGTGGCATAGTGGTAAGTGTGTTATATGACGGCACTGAGAGAAACCACTCAAAATATCGGGAATAGCCAATGCGCTAATTTGTCGATTGGATTCTTTGGCAGCATCACTTTCAGCACAGGAAAGCTTGTAAACGTCTTCAGCTGCCACCATTGGCTCCGCGAACACGGTAGAATGAGTTAGGCTGACAAAGAACCGATCGGCTTGTTGGCATACGACTTGCTTCTTAAATTATGCTTTCGAAATAGAATCAAATGAACTGGTCGATCAACCCTAGAACTTTGCACGCTCTAAACCTGATTCTCCTAGGCGGCCTTTTCGGCTACCTTGGGATCAAGATCAAACGCCATCCCAGAGTTGTTTTTTCGCTGTTGATCTGCGCTGAAAGCGGCACCGGCAAAGAAGTTGTCGCCCACGCGATTCACCGCCAGAGTCAACGAAAGGACAATCCCTTTGGATCGTCAGCCGCGCCGCACGCGCATTGGCTGTCAGCCGCGTGAATTTGTATGAGCTAATCGACAAATTGGAAATACGCATCCAAGAGCTTAAGACGCTGAAAACAGCGGGTAGAACACAGATCAAAAGGCGGGAGGTTTTTTAAATTGAACGCACTGAGAAAAAAAATCGAAGAACACAACGCCACCGCGGCGGTGATTGGACTTGGCTATGTCGGCTTGCCGCTGGCCATGGAGATCGCGGCCGCCGGCTTTAAGGTCATCGGCATCGATCTCGATCAGAATAAGATTGCCACGTTGAAACAGGGGAAATCTTATATTTTGGACGTCCCGGAAAAAACCATTGCCGAAGCGGTGCACAGCGGCAAGTTCACACCGACTGCCGACTTTAGCGCATTGGCGAAAGCTGACACCGTGAGCATCTGCGTGCCGACGCCGCTCAGCAAAAGCCGCGATCCCGATATTTCATTTATTCTTTCGGCTACCAATGAGATCCGAAAATATTTGCACTCCGGCCAATTGATCGTTCTGGAAAGCACGACCTATCCCGGCACCACCGATGAGCTGATCGTACCTGAACTGGAAACGTCGGGGCTCAAGGTCGGCGACGATTTTTATGTCGCCTTCTCCCCCGAACGGATCGATCCGGGCAACGCGTCGTTTAACACCCACAACACGCCGAAGATCGTCGGCGGCATCACACCGGAGTGCACTGAGACCGCGCGGTTATTCTATGCACAATTTATCGAACGGGTCATCCCGGTCAGCAGCACCAAATGCGCCGAGATGGTCAAGCTGCTGGAGAACACCTTTCGTAGCGTCAACATCGGCATGGTCAACGAGCTTGCTCTCATGTGCGATCTGTTGGGCGTCGATGTTTACGAAGTGATCGACGCCGCGGCGACCAAGCCGTTTGGCTTTAGTGCCTTCTACCCCGGTCCCGGTCTCGGCGGCCACTGCATCCCCATCGATCCGCACTACTTGGCCTGGAAGCTCAAAGCGCTAAACTTTCAGGCGCGCTTTATTGGCCTGGCGGCGGAGATCAACGGCATGATGCCGTCCGTCGTCGCTACGATGGTCGCCGACGGGCTCAACCGCTCCTCGAAAAGCATTCGCGGCTCCAAGATCATGATCCTCGGCGTCGCCTACAAGAAGAATGTCAGCGACTGCCGCGAGTCGCCCGCTCTCGATGTCATGCGCCTGCTGAGCGACAAAGGCGCGATTCTATCCTACAACGACCCCCTCGTGCCGTCGCTGCGGCTCGGCCGCAGCGTGCTCAATTCCATCGAGGCCTCGCCAGAAGAAATCGCCAAGCATGATTGCGTGATCATTCTCACCGATCACAGCGTTTATGACATTCGAAAGATCGTCGAGGCGGCGAAACTGCTCATCGACACCAGAAACTCGACCAAGGATATCCAAGGCTACAAGGACCGTATCATCAAGTTGGGCGCCGGTAACAACGTGCCGACGGGGTCAGCGCATGATGACGGGCATGATGCGATGCCGGCTGGAATAGCAGCCCAGTAGCCTGATCCAATCCGCAGCTATCGCCAACTAAGCGGCAACAAAGACCAAGGCCGGCTATTGCTCTCGGAGAATTCCGTTAAGGATGACGAACTGCCGAGAAGATAGCCGGCCCCGTGTTTTCGTGATGATGTTGCCAGGATTGTGAAATAGCGGAGGAAACGAACCCCTACTTGCCGTGGCAGCGCTTATATTTTTTGCCGCTACCGCAGGGGCAAAGATCGTTGCGCCCGACCTTTTCGGTTTCACGTTTTTGCGGCGGTGGCGGACGCGCGGCGATGGGATCGTTCCCATGGCTTAATACGATTCTTTGTGGCCGCGGCTGCTCCATCTGAATCTCTTGCGCGACGCTCTCGCGGGCCAGTTCCACGATAAATAATTTTTGCACGACATCTTCTTGGACCCGGTGGTTCATCTCCTCGAACATGTCGTAACCCTCTTTCTGGTACTCTTGCAGAGGGTTTTTCTGGCCGTACCCGCGCAGACCGATGCCCTCTTTCAAATGGTCCATGTTGAGCAAATGGTCCTTCCAGAGGGTATCGATGGTTTGCAGCAGGATAATCTTTTCAAGTTGGCGCAGCATCGGTGCGCCAAAACGGCGCTCCTTGTCCTCGTAAACCGCAACAACCCGCTC
>JAERMN010000302.1 GCA_016844625.1 Deltaproteobacteria bacterium | reverse complement strand
GCGAGGCAGGCGGCGATGAGTCCCATGCAACCGCCGACGAGAAAAGCATATTGATAGTCGCCGAAATGAACTCTGACCCAACCGCCGAGGATGGCGGCGGAGGCGCCGCCGAGTTGATGGAAAACGAAGACCGTGCCGAAGATGCTGCCGACGCGCTCGGAGCCGAAGGTGCGGGCGATGATCGTCGTGGTCGCCGGACCGGAAGCATACCAGTCGAGACCGTAAAGCACGGCGAACATGAATAATCCCAACGGCCCAGAGATGAACGGCAGCATCAGCAACGCCGTACCGCGCAGCGCATAGACGACGGCAAGCACTTTGCGCGGATCGATGCGGTCAACGAGATAACCGGAAAATGTCGTGCCGATGAAACTTGAACCGCCCATAACGCCGACGGCCGCCGCTGCCGTCACTTGCGGGATGCCGCTTTCGATGGCGTGCGGGATCAGATGCGTGCCGATCAGACCGTTGGCGGTCACGCCGCAGATGAAAAAGCAGCCGGCAAGAATCCAAAACGTCGAGGTCTTCATCACCTCTGACAGCGCCGCCATCGACATTGGCCGAATAATGCCGCGAGAATAACCGCCTGATCGTTTTAGCGAGCCGCCTCCCTGACCCGATCGGTATGGCTCAAGACCAACGTCGGCAGGATTGTCGCGCATCCAAAACCAGATCGCCGGGATCAACAAAGCCGCGGTCAGCGTGATCATCGTCAGCGCACTGCGCCAGCCGGCAACGAGAATGACCGACATCAGCAACGGCAGAAAGACAATTTGCCCAGCGGCATTGGCATTGGTCATAATGCCAATTGCAAGTCCACGCCGGTCGACGAACCAGCGCGTCGCGATGCTCGCGCCGAGCGCCGGCGTGACTCCCGTCGCGATGCCCAAAACAATGCCCCAGAGAAAAATCAGTTGCCAAAGTTGTTGGACGAACACCACGCCGGTGAGTCCCACCGCCATGCTCGTGAGACTGCAGAGAATAACTTTCCGCGGTCCGAAGCGGTCGATCAACCAACCGCCCACCGGCGCGAACAATCCGAGCAGCAAAAGATTGAGGCTAGCCGCCGAAGCGATCTCCGTTCGGCTCCATCCGAACTCCGCTTCAAACGGATGGATCAGCACCGAAGGCGCCGAGCGAATCCCTGCCGCAGTGAGATTGGCAAAGAAACTTAAGAGAACGACGAACCAACCGTAGTAGAAAGGACAGAGGGTTAAAATGCGCTGCGATGGCGGTTCACGTGGAGTTGAATTCATGTCTACCCCCCTAACACAAAACAGCGTCGGGTAGTAATGGCGCCGTCGTCAGTCAACTTCGATCGACGCTCCGTCGACGATGATCTTCGCCCTTAAACGAACGAGCAGATCCATTCCCAACAAACCATCGATGGGACCACCGAAGGGCAACGTGTGGCCTATGACTGGAAACCGATGAAAGTCTCTTCCCAATGTGCTCACTCGCCGCACGCGCACCACCGGCGCGATGATGTAACCGCTGCCGGTCGCGATGCGTTGGTGATCCTCGCTCTCAGCTGGACTTAACCCGCTGGATTCCAATACTTCCACCGGAAGAATTGTATAGGTAGAACCGGTATCAACAAGAAGATTGATAACTTTCGTTCCGGCAGGACCTGTAACCGCCGCGCGGGCAACCAGCAGATTGCCCGCGCGTATTAGCGTGTACCGTTCAGGCAAAACATCACCACGAGGTCTTCGGGTACCTTGCCGCAGTATTCGATCGCTACGTTCTTGCCTTTGGTACCGAGCAACGCTTTGTAAATGTCTTCCTTATTGGAGGCATGGGCAAGGACTTTGCCCTCTTTGACCTGGAGACTGGCGCTAATCTTGGAATATTCGATCAGCACCCACTCATCGCGATATTTCTTCTTGATCTCGTTAAGCTTCATGTGAAAAGCCTCAGCTTCTTCTACCAAAAGTTTACGCAATCGATTCCTGCGCCACAATACCCGCCCTCACAAATCCTTCAGCGCCGGCATCACCCGCTCGGCAAACAAGCGGAGATTTTTGAGCGCCATTTCCTGCGGCATGCCGCCGAAATGAAACGTCCCGGAGAAAGTCGTGATGCCCGCTTCCTCATGCCAGCGCCGGATCGTGTCGCTGCACCGCTCGGGGTCGCCGACGATGATAGAACCGCGCGCCATGTCCGAGCCGATGTCGCGCTCGGTGAGTTTGCGCGTCGGATCGACCGCGCTGTGAATGTCGCTGTAGTTTTTCATGAACGGTGCGGCTTCGCGCATGCCGCGCTCGAAACTATCCGAGACGTAAATGTGAAATTTGCCGAGCACCTCGCGTTTGACGAAGTCGTGGCCGGCGCGGGCAAGCTCATCGCGGTACATTTTTACCAATTCGCGCAGCGCATGGGTGCTCGGATGGACGAACGGCACGGTCATCAAATCGTAGCCGCTCTTGCCCGCCCAACGAAAGGTTTCTTCGCTGCGCGTTGCCGCGACCCAAATATTCGGATGGGGCCGCTGCACCGGCTTGGGCAAAATGTCGACGTTGTCGTAATGGTAATACTCACCGTGAAAGTTCACCGGCCGATCGGACCACGCCTGGCGAATGATCTCGGCGCATTCGGTGAAACGCGCCGTGCCTTCGTCACGGTTCATGCCGAATTTTCTATACTCCACCGGCTCACTGCCTTTGCCGACGCCGAAATCCAACCGCCCGCCGGAGATCACGTCGGCCATGGCGTAGGCTTCGGCTAGTTGTAATGGATTGTGCAGCGGCAACACCGCCACCGCGACGCCCAGGCGAATGCGCGTAGTTTTGCACGCCACCGCCGACAAAAAGGTCGGCGGATGCGGTAAAGTGCCGCCGTAGCCGCCGAAATGATGTTCAGTGATCCAAGCCTGATCGAAACCGAGCTTTTCCACTTCGATAATCTGCTCGAACATCTGCCGGTAAAAGTCCGGCAGCGGACCTTCCATATCCGGCATGTAAGTCGGCAGAATGTGAATGCCAAATTTCATACATCCTCGGTGCGACGATACCTAAAAGTTCTCGCGGCCTGCGCAAATTTTCCGACGACTATTGCGACAGCAGGAACCGAAAACCCTTTACTCACCACGAAGGGCACGAAGAGCACGAAGTTCGGAATTTAAATCATCAGAACCCTTCGTGAGCTTCGTGGTGAAATATCCGTTCTCCCTTGGCGTCCTTGGCGCCTTTGCGGGAAATATTCCGATTTATATTTTTGCGCCCTTTGCGTTCTTTGCGGCCAATTCCGCTCCTGCATTCATTGCACCAATATCTTTTTCATCTTCGCCAGCACCGCCGGCGAGGTGTTCATGATCGACTGCACGACTTGCGTGACTTGTTCGCCGCTGCTCGGCGAAAACTCTATCCGAGTTTTTTTGGCGTCAGCTAAGAACTCCCCGTCAATGAACGTCATCGTGAAGGCGCGCCGCAACGCCTCGACTCGATCTTTCGGCACGTCGGGATGAACCACATAGGGATTAGTGATCTGCGACGGCGCGTGCATGGCCCGCAGCAGTTGTTTTGCATCGTCACTCTTCGCCACCGCCTCCGCCGCCGGCACTTGTTTTAAGCGCGGATGATCCGGCGTCCTATCACCCATGATGAGAATCGGTTTAATCAGCCCCGACTCCATCAACTGCAAGTGCCGTCCGGTGGTCAGCATCGCCAGCCAGCTGGCGCAGTAACCGTCCACTTCCTTCGCTTCCGTCGCGTTGACGATCGTCGCCACGCCTTCGAAGCCGCGCACTAGTTTCATCTGCGCGTTAAACGCCGCGTTGATAATCGCCGGCGTGTCGTAGATCGTGCTGCCGGGCGCCATGGTACCGACGGTGAAGGCTTTGCCGCTGACGACGTCGTCAAACGTTGCCACGGCGGAATCCGTCCGCGCCACGCACGCGATCGCCGTGTTGATCGCGCTGCCGATCCATTTGTACTTCGCCGAGTCGAACTGAATTCCCGGCGCGCCCATCGCCTGGCGCAAGGGAAACGTCTCGCCGAAGGAACCGATCACCGTGCCGTCTTTCGGCTCGGTATTATAAATGGTATTGGCCGCGATCAAACCGCCGGCGCCGGCGCGCGATTGCACCAGCATCGACGGATGGCCGGGAATAAACCGCCCCATATGTTTCGCAATCAAGCGCGAGTAAATATCGTAGGTCCCACCCGGCCCGGAGCCGATAATGATTCTGACCTGCTTGCCGCGGTAAAAATCCTCGACGGCCTTTTCGTTAAAAGCCAGATTCTCCGCGGATTTTGCAACCGGCTGCGCCGAAACTTGAGCCGCAGCGAACAGAAGCGCGAAGGTCACAATGGGAATTCGGCAACATCGTGTGCTCTGTAGCATTGCCCAACTCCTTAAAAAAGAATCGCTTTAAGCTTCGCCAATATGCCGGCGTCCAGCTTGAAAATCGCTTCCACGGTATGTCTCATGTCGTCAGCCGTAACCGGCGCAAGTCCGATCTTCGCTTTGTCCGCTTCCGCGATGAACTCCGGGTCTTTCGCGGTTTCTTGCAAGGCTTTTTGCAGTATTTGCGCGCGGTCATTAGGGGTCCCAGGCGGCAGCGCTAGCGTCTTGGTAATCTTGCTCGGAAAGTGAATGCCGATTTCGATCAGCTGCTTCGCCTCCGCGGTCTTGGCGAAATCGATGGCGAGCGGAACCTTTGCCAGGTCGGGAAATGGTTTCGGCACGGTTTGCAACACCACGACGACTGTTCCCGCCTCGAGCGCCTTTTGCCATGTGCCGCGCATTGAATCCCAGCCCCACGTCGTGCCGTCGATCTCGCCGCTTTCGGCGGCCAGCCGCATGTCGGCAGTTCCCTTGTAACCGGAGATGACTTGGATCGGCAGGTTGAGTGCCGTCTTGATGACTTTGATGACGTTG
>JAERMN010000301.1 GCA_016844625.1 Deltaproteobacteria bacterium | reverse complement strand
CGCCCAGTCGAAGGCGGAAATCAGGCGCATGCTGGTGATCACGTTGCGCACGGTCACGTTCATCGCCGCCTCGCGCTGGTGCTGGACCCGGACAATCTCGTCGGCCGTTGTGCTCTGCGCCGCGAGGTGTTCCTCAAGCCAGCGCAGAGCCGGCATGACCACCGGATCCTGGTCGCGCAACCGCTGGACTAGCTGGACCACGAAGGCCGCCGCCAACGGGACTCCCTCGAACTGCCGCAGAACCGTCGCCGCGGGCTCCATTGATCGTCCGCCAAGTCCGAGCAAGCGGTCGGCCACAGAGTCGGCCTCTTGGCGCGCCGCCCGGCTGTGCACGATCCGCTCCGCTAGGCGGCGGAGATTCTCGACGAGCACCACCCGCAAGGTGATGGCGACCGCCCAGAGCTCGCCGATCGTCAAGGGCTGCACGCGCTGGTAAGCGCGCACGAAGCGACGCAGCATTTCCGGGTCAAACCGGCTGTCGGTATGGGCGACGAATGCCCAGGCCAGCCCATAGACGCGCGGATACCCCTGGATGGGGCCCTCGGCCAGCTTAGGGAGTGCTCGGTAATAGCCGGATGGCAAATCGTCGTGGATCTCACGCAGCTGTTCGTCGACGATGTGATAATTGTCGACCAGCCACTCTGCCGCAGGTGTGATGGCGCGCTCATCTTGGACTGCCTGGGCAATCGAACGATACGATTCGAGCAGCACCCGCCCGTTGTCGAGCACGCGCGGCAACAGCGGACGACCTTTCCGCGGCGTGGTCGTGACGCGCTGGGCGGTGGCAAGGCTTTCTGCGTGCTGCTCAAGACGCTCGGCGCTGAAGAGTTCAGCCCGAATCGGTTCTTCGAGCGCCGAAGGGGCAAAAGCCTCTGAATGGTTTTTGCGTAGCAGGTTTTGAGAAAATAGCAATTTCAATCCACATACCTCACGGTCATCCGGGGCGCGCATACCCAGGCTATCAAGTTCCCCAGTCAGGGGGAACAGTCAGAACCGGGTAATGCTGCACAAGTAATACTGACAGGCAAGCGCGCTTCCGCAACATGAAAAGCACAAGCAACAGTGTCAGCCAACAAGCCCGTGAGCGGAAAAATCATGCGGCCAGGATTCTTACGCAGAGTCTGCTCAATAACGCTGATCGCTCGACGAAGTCCCGTCAGTTCATCGCCTTCTTGATGGAGTCGAAGTCGAACGTCGTGCTCCACGACGCCCCAACCCCCTGCATTGCGGTCGGCGAGTTGTTAGTCGAATCGGTTTTAACGGCCACGAGTTTCTTCTTGAGTTCGACCGCCTTGCGGATTTCCCAAGCCATCCAGGCGTTGCGATAGGTCTCTTTGCCGACAACGCACAGAAAGTGGCTGGAGTCACCTATGCGCGCGGCGAGATCCTGTTTGAAGACGGCCGCCGCCTCGCTGTCGACCGCGACGTCAAAGGACCGGTCGTAGGAAGAGAAATCGAATTCTTTATTGACGTCCCACCCAAGCAGCCGATCTTTGGCGGCCTTGTCACAATCATAATCGTAGCCGATAAACACTTTATTCTTAGCCATGTGCTTTTTCCTTTTTGTCGATGGACTGCCGCAAAAGATCTTAAGGGCGGTTAAGCGATGATTGCCGTGGCACGTCGGGCTTCACAGCGGAGCCATTTTCCCGTGGGCCTCCGATTGCGGCGGCTTTTGTCCCTGGTCAATTGGCAATCTTCACTGCGACGCCAAGCGGCAAAGGGCTTTTCACCGATATTCAAAGCCGTGCCTAGAGGTTTCTCTTCAGATTCGTCCGCGGATGATCTGCACTGCCAGCCAAACCGCGACCATTGCAAGCGCTAGGGTGCAAAGTAAATTCACCATCTCGATCACCTTGTGTACAACTCAGCGCAGATTCATACGAGGCTGATTGCGGGCACGACCTTAAACCCCAAGTCGAACTACGATTTCTTGGCTCCGACCACCACCAACACGATCCCGCCGACAAGCGCCAACCCGCCCAAGAGAGGTGAAAGCGGGATGGTCTTCTGGGTGTCGGCGGTGGCTTGGATGGGGCCAATATCGATAATCTTCTCGCGGCTTGTGTAGGTGATGCCCCGGTAAGCGAAAGCTACTATTCCCAGGACGATCAGAGCAATCCCAACGAGCGTTATCGGATTGATGCGCATAAGATTCCTTCCTTCGTCACAAAGCCAAAATGGCTTCTAGATTCTTCGTCCCTGAACGAGATTGACCACTAGCACCACCAGGGCAATGACCAATAGGATATGAACGAATCCACCCATCGTGTACGAAGTGACCAATCCCAGCGCCCACATGATCAAAAGAATCACAAAAATAGTCCAAAGCATGGTTCAAATCCTCTCCGGCTGTAAGCCTATTAAGTCGAATCTCCTATCCGCCCAAATGTCTCTCGCCGTTCTTGCTCGTCAACCTGCTCCTGCTGTTAGTAAAGGAGCAAGATTGATGCAAACTTCATCATCTTTGCAACTATTTGATACGACTTGGATTTACTTATTAGGAAGTCGCATCGCTGACAATTACACAAGAGTAAGTTTGCAAGAATGCAAATCTGCTAAGACCATGCGAGCTTGCCCAATATTGAAACGAGGAGCTGAACAACGAGATATGGGTTCGCGTGGCCATCTGCGCTTACGCGGGCAGGGAATTGTCGTGCAAATGCCATTACACTTCTGGGTTAATTTTCTGAGAATCACCGCGCGCATAAGAAACATCCGCGCTGGCATGGCGTTTGCGTTTCCAAAAGTTAAGAAAAAAGCATAACGGAAGAAAAGGGGATTATCATGATACGAGCAAATGGTTGCTTAAGATTTCTGTTTGCGGTGGGTGTCGCCGTTGCCACGATGGCAGGATGTGCGGCTGTGGAAACCAGACCGACATTAGAAGAAGCTCGACTGAGGCGAAACCAAGTTGCAACCGCCGATGATGCAACTCTGCGGCCCGGTGAAACTCGAGCCGAACTAATGGAGGTCATTCCATCAAGACGTGAGATCCGCGTGCGAACGGATGATGGCCGAGACCGCGTGATGACGTATAGTGCCAATAGGATCACCGTCGCCTATCACGGCCGGGACTACACCGTGGAAAATCTTCAGTCCGGTGACATCATCGCTTTTCAAACCGATCAGCGGAATAGCAATGACATCGAAAGCATCAGGGTCCAAGAACCTGTGCAGTCTCGTACCTCTCCAGCGCCGACCAGTGCGCGTCCATCTCCGCCGTCTCCCAGGTCCAATGTCATCGAGGGCACGGTAGAAAGAATCCAATACGACCGCGGCATATTTGATGTAAGGACCCGATCAGGGGAGGTACTTACCGTATCTCTTCCGTACAGCGCTCGTGCGGTTGACGTAGAGAGTTTCCGCCGTTTGCGCAACGGAGACTACGTGAGACTCGAGGGCGAATTTATCAATCGCGACAATCTGCAACTTGACTCCTTTATATCGCCCCGCTAGTTCGATGGAAAACAGGGAAGGCCCGGACTCGCCACGGGCCCGGGCTTTCCCACCGCCGCGGCATCCCCACCGCTCCGCTTCTGATAATCGAATTTCAAAAGCTATCCCTAAACTAAATAGTAGTTGCGTTTGAAACCGAAAGAGGGCTTTTCTTGCGGGCACATTGATAGTGCGCAGCACTCGGCCCAGCGCCCAATTTTCGTACTTTCGACGCTGCCAAAGCTCCGCGTGCGTGCCGTTGTCGGGGAGGCGTGTGCTTGGCGGCGTTCGTCATCAGAGTGCAATGGAACCATTCCAGTCGCTCATTAAGAAGGCGATGAGTGAAATCAAACAGCTTACCGACCTACCAGGATCAAAGCGCCGGCAACGATAGCAAGCAGAGCCAGTATAGTGCCGATGGCTGGAATTTGAACGGTAACCACTTGCAATAAGCCCGTCACGATGAGCCAGATGCCCAATAAGAGCATCCCAAGGTTCTTTGTCAGGTTCATGTTGTTCACCTCCTTGTGTGAAAAGTGCGATTGGTAAAACCGCGGACACCAACCGTCACCTCACCTGTTCATAATCTCACGATAGGACATATACAGATCAGATAGCCGGTCTGCGGCAGCAGGATCGCTACGAGCGAGCAGAGTGATAATCTCATCACGTTGGTTAAACAGCGCCTGTACCCCCTCTCGTTGGGCGTGCGAGAGCGCCGACTCATTTCCTCTGTCGGTCTCTGTCCGTAAGAAAGTAAAAAAGTTACTGGCAGCTTGACGGGCTGGCTCATAATCACCCCGCCGCGCGTCAATGACTGCGGACGCAAGAGTATTCTCTCTCCTGGCCAGGCTCAATTGCTGCTCTGCCTCAGAAAGACTGGCGGAGCATTCACGGTACTTGAGCCACATCGGGACGAAGCCGAGCAGGGACGCCACGAGTAGCAGACCGGCATAGATGGTGACCCGCCACGTCAAGGAATTAGCCTTAATCGGTTTAGGTTGCGCATCGTCGCTCATATGACTCCTTTGGTCGAGCGATAACTGCAACGCTTGGCGCAAGTGGATACTTAACGCGCTAACCTCAGAGCTTTCGGCCGACGGAGTTGTAGCAGAGCGCGAATGTGCTACTTGGCCCGGCCGCGGGGTCTGTTGCTGGTCAGAGCGTCCTTCATTTTATCCACCGCCTTCTCCGCTGTTTCCTTCACCTTCCCCACCACCTGATCGAGCTTTCCCTTTCGCTTCAAGCGGTCGTTATCCGTTAGCACACCGGCTGCCTCTTTGATCCGCCCTTTGATCTGGTCGGTTTCTCCACTCATTGCCGTGCTCCTTTCGTTCAGCGAGACGACCGCCCGTGCGGTCGCCTCGTGTGTTTTTGCGGCGTCGTGCCGCGCGTTGCCTTAGCGCTTGGCGGTTTCGAGGCGCAGTTCGTCCTTGACCGCGCGCACGCCCTGGATCGAGCGCGCTAGCACTGCTGCC
>JAERMN010000027.1 GCA_016844625.1 Deltaproteobacteria bacterium | reverse complement strand
ACCCGGAACGCGCCTTCGACGCGGAAGTGAGTCGGTTGTTGTGAGCCTTTGAGGCCTTCGAACTGGACGCGGTAGTTGCCGATGGTCAAATTGTCTTTGACCGCCAGGGTGGCGTCCTTTTCGCTGCTGTAGGTCATCGAGCCGGCGATTCCCATCATGATCAAGACGATACCGAGATGAACGATGAAGCCGCCGTAGCGCCGCTGATTACGCCTGGTGAGCGTGGCGAGGCCGCGTAGGACGCCCTCGCCGGCGATGCGTTTGCGCGCGCGCAGAGCGAGCGCGGTATCGAAAGTAATCGTCGAAACCACAAAGGCGAGCAGCGTGAATCCAAGAAGCGGTAGAAAGTCCTTCACTTTCCAGACGAACAGGAACATGCCAAAGGCGAGCGCCGTCGCCGCCGGCCAGAGAAAGTTGCGCTTCAAGTTATCCCAAGTGGCGCGCCGCCAGGCGATCATTGGACCGACCGCCATGAGAAATACCAAGCATAAAAATAGCGGCACGGTGACGGAATTGAAATAAGGCGCGCCGACGCTGATCTGAACGCCGGCAACCGCCTCGGAAATCAATGGAAAGATCGTGCCAAGAAAAATCGTAAACAGCGCCGACACGAGCACGATGTTGTTGAGCAAGAACGCCGACTCGCGGCTCACCATGGAGTCGAGCTCCGGCTGTTCCTTGAGAAGATCGGCGCGGTAGGCGAGCAGGCCGAAGGAACCGAGCAGGATGAAAGCAAGAAAGCCCAAGAAAAAAGCGCCGACGGGTCCCGATGAAAACGCATGGATCGATGAAATGATACCCGAGCGGGTGAGAAAAGTCCCGAAGATCGTTAGGCTAAAAGCGACGATGATCAGCGACAGATTCCAGACTTTAAGCATGCGCCGGCGTTCCTGCACTTGCACGGAATGCAAGAACGCGGTTGCTGGGAGCCAGGGCATGAAGGCCGCGTTCTCCACCGGATCCCAGGCCCAGTAGCCGCCCCAACCGAGCACATGATAGGACCACCAGGCGCCGACGAGATTACCAGCGGTTAAAAAAAACCACGCGATGATGGTCCAGCGCCGCGTCGTGGTGATCCAGGCTTCGTCAATTTTGCCGACGATTAACGCCGCCATGGCGAAGGCGAAGGGCACGGTGAGACCGACGAAGCCGGTGTAAAGCAGCGGCGGGTGGGTCATCATATTGGCGTCTTCGAGCAGAGGGTTGAGACCGCGGCCATCGAGCGGTATCGGAAAAACCGATTCAAAGGGATTTGACAGGAAACCAATGACGCCGAGAAAGAACGCCGAGACGATGGAAAAAATCATGATCACCCAGGGCATCATTTCATGGTGGCGGTTGCGATAAACCCAGGCGACGATGCCGGCGAAGATGATCAGGATCCATTCCCAGAGCAACAGCGAGCCTTCGAGCGCGCCCCAGAGACCGGTGACGCGATAATAAAATGGCGTGGCGCGGGTAGTGTTGAAGGCGACGTACTTGATCGAAAAATCGGTGGCGACCAGGCCGTAGATCAGCGCCGCCGCCGCCAATGTGACCAGAGCAAATTGACCGAAGATCGAGTAGCGGGCGACGGCGCGAAAACGCTCCGGTTCAAAGCGCGCCGCCACCAACGGACTGGCGATGCCGACCAGCGCCGCGAGAAAGGCCAAAAGGATCGAAGTATGGCCGAGAGTCGCGGTCACTGGGCGCCGGCTTCCTTGGCGGGAATGAAACTTTTGCTAGGCGTCTTGCCGTCGGGGTGGGGGCTATAGTCCTCGGCGTGCTTGGCCATGATCATGGTCGCTTGAAAGACCCCGTCGCTGCCGACCCGGCCTTCGACCACCGCGCCTTTGCCTTCGACGAACAGATCCGGCGGCACGCCTTTGAAATAAACTGGAAAGGCGGTGGCGCCGTCGGTGAGTTGGAAACGATAGGTGAGATTTTGCAGGTCTTTTTGCAGCGAGCCCTTGACCACCATGCCGCCCATGCGGACGAACTTGCCCTGCATTGATTTTTCTTCGGCGCGGAGTTCTGACGGCATTTTGAAATAGACCAGCGCCTCCTGCATACCACCGTAGATGATGTAGGCGAGGGCGGCGAGAATAATCACACCGCCGATCAAAAATCGTTTACCTTTTGTCATGGCTGGCGGCCGCCTCCGACGACCTCAATCGGTTGAGTTCCGCTTCGGCTTGGCGATAACGGTGTTTCAAGAACAACCAGTACACGACGATGGCAGCCCAAACAATGCCATAGGCTAATGAAACAAATCCCCAGGGCCCCATCAAGCACCTCGCTCCAAGCGCAACGCCTTGATCTCTTGGCGCATCTCACCGACCCGATAGCGCAGCGACAACAGGTAGAAATAGAGCAAAATAAAACCGACGAAACTGATCGCCAAGGCAGTCAACAAACTCGGATGAACCGTCTCCCAGGGCGTCTTGTCCGGCCGCAGAATTGACGGCGGTTGGTGCAGGGTGCGCCACCAGTAGACCGACATGTGAATCAGTGGAATGTCGAGAAAACCGATGATGCCGAGAATCGCCGCAGCAGAAGCGGCGCGGCTCTCGTCGTCGATCAAAGACCGCAGCATCAAGTAACCGGCATAGATCAAAAGCAAGATCGCGGTCAGCGTCAGCCGCGCATCCCAAGTCCACCACACGCCCCAGGTCGGCTTGCCCCAGATCGATCCTTCGATGATGGTGAGAGCGGTGAATAATACGCCGAGCTCAGCGGCGGCGTGGGCGAGCAGGTCATCGCGTTTCTCGCGTTTCCATAAATACATGGCGCTGCCAACGAAGACGAGGAAGTAGGATAGATAGGCGGTCAGGATGCTCGGCAGGTGGAGATACATGATGCGTTGGACTTCACCCTGATAAGCATCGGGCGGGGCCACGGCCAAGCTCCAGTAGAGCCCAATGACAACGGCCACCACTGCCAAGCCGCCGAGGATACCTTTGCGCTTCTCAACCGGTTGCGTAGACGCGGCCATAGTTAACTTTCAATCACCCAGTCGAAGATCAAAACTCCCACGGTCATGAATATCACATCGAAGCCTAAGAGCAGCTTGAGCCATGACACGGCATCGCCGAACTCACCGTTTTTCAAAACACTCTCCATACAGCGAATGGTGGCGAGGATCACCGGAATCATCAACGGGAACAGCACCAACGGTAAAAGCAACTCGCGCGCCCGGGCGCGCAAAGTGAGCGCGGACATGATCGTGCCGAGAACGCAAAAGCCGATGGTGCCCAGTAAGGTAACCAGAAAAAGTTGAGGTAGCAAATTCCAGGCGGATAAATTAAACAAAATCCAAAACAGCGGCATGACGACGAGCTCGACGAGAAGCATCAGGATTAAGTTAAAACTAGTCTTGGCAAGAAACAGCGCGCCGCGGTCAAGCGGGGAGAGCAGCAGCGCATCGAGACAGTGGTTCTCCCTTTCAGCTTGAAACAGTTGTGCCAGCCCCAAAGTTCCGGTGAACAAAAACGCCAGCCAAAGGAGCGCCGGTGCCATCTCGGCGACCTTGTCCGGCGGCAGATCGAAGGAAAAGTGAAAGACGAAGAGCAACAGCGTGCCGAAGAAAAACATCGTCAACACGCTGTCGCGCCGGCGCAGCTCCAACAGCAGGTCTTTGCTGAGCACGAGATAGGTGTGCTTTAGGAGTTCCATGACTCTCCGTGCGGCAGAAATTCGCCAAAGGCCTGAGCGAAGCTCGGCCAAGGCTGCTGCTTCGCCTCATCGAAACTCAGCCGTCCCTGATGCAAGATCAGCGCGCGGTTACAAAGTTTTAGTGCGCGTGAAACATGGTGCGAGGCCATGATCACGATATGTCCCCGTTGGCAGTGAGACTGAAGAAAACTCTCTAATAAATCGACACCGTTGCCGTCGAGCACACCGTAGGGCTCGTCAAGCAAGAGCAAGCCCGGCTGCAAGAGCTGCCATTTGGCGATGGACACGCGGCACTTCAGGCCGCTCGAGAGATTGCCGACGAATTCGTCGCGGCGCTGCGACAGGCCAACGGTTTCAAGGGCCCTATCGATGTTCACCGTTCTATCGTTGCGCTGATAGAGCGATGTGAAGAAACAGAGGTTTTCTCTGACGGTCAAGTTATCGTAGAGATGATCCGCCGGCGCCAAAAAACCAATTTGCTTTCGCGCCAGCGGATTGTTCGGGGCCAGCGTGACCCCATCGAATTGGATCGCACCGGTTGTCGGCGCGATCAAGCCGGCGAGTAGTTTCAACAACGTAGTCTTGCCTGCGCCGTTGGGCCCGAGCACGGCGACGAATGCGCCGGCCGGGAGATCGATGCTGACATCTCTGAGTGCCCAAAGAAAGCCGTAGGCTTTGGCGAGATGATTGACGGTCAGGCGCAAGGTTGGAATTCGCTTTCGTGAATCGACGTGGCACGGAGAGTTAAGTGGATCAACTATAGTGAGCGAACTTCACGGATTCAAGCGCGCTGCGATTTTTGTAATATTACGCCGGTCGATTGACATTAATACCGCAACTCTCCTATTTTGGACAAGCTATAATCGGGTTGCGCTGAGGAGGAATCGATGAATCCCGTTGTCACGGTCACTGGGTTTTGGGATGCGTTTATCACCAAGATCGCGGTATTTCTGCCCAATTTGTTTTTTGCCATTGCGATCATTCTGCTCGGCTGGGTGATTTGTAATGTGATCAAGCGCATTGTCGTGCGGGTGTTAAAGCTGTGCCAGTTCGATATCCTGGCGGAGCGCTCCGGCATCAAACAGATCCTCGATCGCGGCGGCATTCGCCAGTCGGCTTCCGACATACTGGGGCTTCTGGTTTTTTGGTTTTTGTTTTTGATCGCCATCGTGACGACCTTGGAGACGCTCAATCTGAGCGGCGCAACCGATACACTGCACACGATCTACTTGTACATTCCAAAGATTGTTGCCGCCCTGGTGACGCTGATTCTCGGACTCTACTTCGCCAACTTTCTTGAGTCCGTCACGCGCACTTCCTGCGCCAACGCTGGTTTGGAACAAGCGGCATCGATCGGCCGAGCGGCTTATCTCGCGGCTGCGATTTTCGTCGTTGCCGGCATGTTCGAGATCCTCGATATCGCCTCTGAGATCGTTATCTGGGCGTTCATTTTGGTCTTCGGCGCGGCGTGTTTGGCGCTCGCCTTAGCCTTTGGGTTGGGTGGGAGAGAGGTTGCCGGGCGCTTCTTAGAAAAATGGCTAGAGCAGAAGAATAACGATTAGTTAGGCACCTTGACTCGCAGTAGGTAATCAGTTAATTTTGACCAGTTAAAAATTCAATTTCCAAAAATAGCCTAAGGCGCGGCGAGTATCGGTAGACGCCCTTAGGCTATTTTTGCAGGTGAGGAGACCATGGCAGAGTACAAAGTGGTAAAAGTCCCGAAGGACGGCGCTAAGATCACCCTGGGGGCGAACAAGAAGCTCCAGGTCCCCGACAATCCGATCATTCCATTCATCGAAGGTGACGGCACGGGCCGCGATATTTGGCGTGCCTCGGTGCGGGTCTTCGACGCCGCGGTCGAGAAAGCTTATGGCGGCAAGAAGAAAATTCACTGGATGGAGGTTTACGCCGGTGAAAAATCGTTTAAGCGATATAACAGTTGGCTGCACGAAGAAACCGTGCCGGCATTTACCGAATTTCTTGTTGGTATCAAAGGGCCGCTGACCACGCCGATCGGTGGCGGTATGACTTCGTTAAACGTCGGTCTAAGAAAGTTGCTCGATCTCTACGTATGCCTGCGCCCTGTGCGTTACTTCAAAGGCGTGCCTTCTCCCGTGAAGCATCCTGAGTTCGTGGACATGGCGGTGTTCCGGGAAAACACCGAAGATATTTACACCGGCATCGAGTTTCCCAACGGCACCGAAGCGAATGCGAAATTCAAGTCCCTGCTTAAGGACAACTTTCCAAAGGAATATGCCAAGATTCGCTTTCCCAACACGGCCGCCGTTGGTTTGAAGCCGGTGTCGGTGGAAGGCACCGAACGGCTGGTGCGTGCGGCGATTCAATGGGCGCTGGCGAATAAGCGCAAGAATATTAACTTTGTCCACAAGGGCAACATCATGAAATACACCGAGGGCGCGTTCATGGAGTGGGGCTACGCCCTCGCCAAGCGTGAATTTCGAGGCGACGTTATCGCCGAACGCGAATCGTGGATCTTAGGCAACAAGGAAGCCAACCCCAATATTTCGATCGAAGACAACGCCAAGCAGATCGACCCCGGCTTCGACATGATGTCGCCAGCGCAGCAGGGTGATATTAAGAAGGAAGTCGAAGAGGCGCTCAAGCTCTGGCCAAGCCACGGCGACGGTAAGTGGAAGTCCAAACTGATGCTCAAAGACTCCATCGCCGACGTGACGCTACAGTTCGTGCTGATTCGGCCCAAGGATTACGATGTCATCGCGACGCTGAATCTGAACGGCGATTATCTTTCTGACGCGCTGGCCGCGCAGGTCGGCGGCATCGGCATCGCGCCGGGCGCCAATATCAATTACGAGAGCGGCCACGCGGTGTTCGAAGCGACCCATGGCACGGCGCCCAAGTACGCCGACCTCGACAAAGTGAATCCGGGATCGGTAATTCTCTCCGGCGAGATGATGCTTCGCTATATGGGATGGGGCGATGCCGCTGATCTGATCATCAAAGGTATCGAAGGCGCGGTCAATGATAAGACGGTGACGTACGACTTCGAGCGGTTGATGCCAGGGTCCAAGCTGGTGAGCTGCTCCGGATTCGGTGATGCGATTATCTCTAATATGTAATTTTTGAAGAGGATAAAGTTGTGGCTAGAAAGAAGATTGCTTTAATCGGCGCCGGTAACATAGGCGGCTCGATGGCCCACTTGGCATTGCTCAAAGGTTTGGGCGATGTGGTTTTGTTCGATGTCGTTGAAGGCTTGCCGCAAGGCAAAGCGCTCGACCTGTCCCATGCCGGACCGGTGGAAGGATTCGACGGCAACGTCATCGGCACCAACAAGTATGAAGACATCGCCGGCGCCGATGTTTGCATCGTCACCGCCGGCATCGCGCGCAAGCCGGGCATGAGCCGGGACGACCTACTCGGCACCAACGCCAAAATCCTGACTTCTGTGGCCCAGGGGATTAGGCAGCACGCGCCGAACTCCTTTGTTATCGTTATTACCAATCCCCTGGACGCGATGGTGACCTTGATGCAACGCGCTTTGGGTTTTCCCAAGAGCCGCGTGGTTGGACAGTCGGGGATTTTGGATTCCTCGCGCTACCGGTCCTTCGTCGCCAAAGAGCTAAACGTTTCCGTCAAGAGCGTGCAGGCGTTGGTTTTGGGCGGCCATGGCGATGACATGGTGCCGGTGCGTAGTTCTTGCTTCGTTGGCGGCGTGGCGGTGGAAAAACTAATCCCGTCCAAGCGGCTCGACGAGATCGAAGCGCGGGTGCGCAATGCCGGCGGCGAAGTGGTCGCTTTGTTAAAAACCGGCTCTGCTTATTTCTCTCCGGCATCGGCTGCGATTCAGATGACCGAAGCGTTTCTGTTCGACAAAAAAGAAATACTCCCCTGCGCCGCGATGCTTGAAGGTGAGTTTGGCGTCACGGGTTATTATTTTTGTGTGCCGGTGCAGATCGGCGCCGGCGGGGTGGAAAAGGTCATCGAGGTTAATCTCAGCGACGCGGATAAGAATGCCTTCAACGTGTCTCTCGATCATGTCAAAGATATCGTCCAAGCGATGAACCGAGTACTGGGCGCTGCGTAACAACCGATAGAGATGGGGATTGAGATAGCGATTTGACCTGATCCGCGCATCTTGTCCCCGGTCTCCGGTCTCTTGTCACTATCTCGTCCTCCATGAATATCCACGAGTTCCAGGCCAAGGAAATCTTAAAACGATTCGGCGTCGTCGTGCCCCGTGGCATCGTCGCGTCAACGCCTGAAGCAGCGAAAGCAGCAGCTCTGGAACTCGGCGGCGGTGTCTGTGTGGTCAAAGCGCAAATTCATGCCGGTGGGCGCGGCAAGGGCGGCGGCGTAAAGGTCGTCAAGAACGCCGATGAAGCGGCGGCGCGCGCCCGCGATATGCTCGGCAAGAATCTTGTCACCCATCAAACCGGGCCCGAAGGGCGTCAGGTGCGCCGCGTGCTGGTCGAACAGGGGCTCAACATCGCGCGCGAACTTTATCTCGCCATGGTGCTCGATCGCGCCCAGTCGCGCGTCACCGTGATTTGTGCCAGCGAAGGCGGCGTTGAGATCGAAGCGGTCGCCGAGAATCATCCGGAAAAGATTTTAAAAGAAGCCATCGACCCGGTGATTGGTTTGGCGGCGTTTCAATGCCGGCGCGTCGCCCTAGCTTTGGGCATTCCCGCCGAGCTTACCGGCAAATTCGTCGCCGTCATGCAGGGGCTTTACCGCGCCTTCGAGGAGTGTGACGCTTCGTTGGCCGAGATCAATCCGCTGATTATCACCAAAGAAGGCCAAGTGATGGCGCTTGACGCCAAGATGAACTTCGACAGCAATGCGTTTTTTCGCCAGAAAGACATTCTTGCTCTGCGCGACCTCGATGAAGAAGATCCCCGCGAAGTCGAGGCGAGCAAGTACGATCTTTCGTATATTTCCCTCGACGGCAATATCGCGTGCATGGTCAACGGCGCCGGTCTGGCGATGGCGACCATGGATATTATCAAGCTTTGCGGCGGCGAGCCGGCGAACTTCCTCGATGTCGGCGGCGGCGCTGACAAGGAGAAAGTTGCCCAGGCGTTCAGGATACTGCTCGCCGATTCGCGAGTGCGCGGCGTATTGATCAATATTTTCGGCGGCATCATGCGCTGCGACGTGCTCGCCCAAGGCGTTGTCGATGCCGCGCGCGAGCTCCATATAACAGTGCCGCTCGTGGTCCGCATGCAAGGCACCAATGTCGAGCAGGGCAGAAAAATCCTGGCGGATTCCGGGCTGACGATTATTACCGCTGAAACGATGTCCGATGCGGCGGAGAAAATCGTCACCGCGGTCAAAGAGAGATTTTAAGGCATATTGCAGAATGCACAGTGCAAAAGGCAAAATGGCGAACTCCAAAACGAGAGCTGGGTTGCAAATTTGCAATTTGCATTCTGCATTCTTCATTTTGCATTAGGTATTCGATGTCCATTCTAGTCAACAAATCGACCCGCGTCTTGACCCAGGGCATCACCGGCGCCACCGGCCAGTTCCACACCAAAGCGTGCAAGGAATATGGCACGCAGATGGTCGCCGGCGTGACACCGGGGAAAGGCGGGACGGCTTACGACGGGATTCCGATCTTTGACACGGTCGAGCGCGCGGTGCGAGAGACGGGCGTTAACGCCAGCGTGATCTATGTGCCGCCGCCGTTCGCCGCCGACGCGATACTCGAAGCCGCCGACGCGAATATTGCGCTGATTATCTGCATCACCGAAGGTGTGCCGGTGCGTGACATGGTCAAGGTGAAGCGCTACCTTGCCGGCCGAGGCTCGCAACTGCTCGGTCCCAACTGTCCAGGCGCGATTACCCCGGGCGAGTGTAAGATCGGCATCATGCCAGGCCGTATTCATAAGCCGGGTACCATCGGCGTGGTCTCGCGCAGCGGGACTTTGACCTATGAAGCGGTGGATCAGCTGACCCGTTTGGGCATGGGGCAATCGACCTGTGTCGGCATCGGCGGCGACCCGGTGCATGGCTTTGAGTTCGTCGACGTTCTAAAAATATTCAACGATGATCCTGGCACCGAAGCGGTGGTGATGATCGGCGAGATCGGCGGCAGCGCCGAAGAAGAAGCCGCGGTGTGGATTAAAGCCAATATGAAAAAACCGGTGGCTGGTTTTATCGCTGGGCAAACCGCGCCGCCGGGGAAGAGAATGGGTCACGCCGGCGCGATCATCTCCGGCGGCAAGGGTACGGCGAAAGCAAAGATCGAAGCGATGCAACAGGCCGGTATCAGCATGGCGTCGTCGCCGGCGACCATCGGCCAAACGATGCAGGAGGCGTTAGGAAAATAATGGCTATTGAGAGAACTTTATCGATCGTCAAACCGGATGCGGTGGGAAGAAATCTCATCGGCGAGATTCTTAGAAAGTTCGAAGCCGCGGGGCTGAGAATTGCCGCGGGCAAATTGCTTCGCCTCACTCCCGAGCGCGCCCAGGCATTTTATGCGGTCCACAAAGCACGGCCATTTTTTCAGGGTCTGTGCGAATATATGTCCTCGGGTGCGATTTTTGTTTCCGTGTTAGAAGGCGAGAATGCGATCGCGAGAAATCGCGAAGTCATGGGCGCCACCGATCCCGCGAAAGCGGCCCCCGGCACGATTCGCAAAGAGTTCGGCCAGGACATCGAACAAAACGCGGTGCATGGCTCGGACGCTCCCGAAACGGCGGCTATGGAAATCGCTTTCTTTTTTAAACCCGACGAGATTCTTTAGCTGCTAGCCGCGCTCGGTCGCTTAACGTGGAGGCGGACATGAAGCCCAATATCAAAGACTTGAGCTTCAGTGAGCTGTCAGCGTTTCTCATCGAGCGCAAACATCCGGCCTACCGGGCCAAACAAATTTGCCAATGGCTTTTCAAGAAGCGCGCAGTCGCTTTCTCGGCGATGACTAATTTGTCGCAGGGTTTGCGCGACGAGTTGGCAAAAGATTTCTCCATCGGCAGGCTTTCCATACTGCGGCGCGCTGAGTCCCGCGATGGCACGGTCAAGTTCTTGTTTGGTCTCGCCGATGGGCAAAGTATCGAGAGCGTGCTAATTCCGGAAACGAACCGGCTGACGCTCTGCATCTCGACTCAAGTCGGTTGCGCGTACGGGTGCGCTTTTTGCGCCACCGCGCTGCTCGGTTTCAAAAGAAATCTCACCAGCAGCGAGATCATCGATCAAATCATCGAAGCTAGCCGCGAGCTGGCCGCCGGCCAAAGGATCACCAATATTGTTCTAATGGGTATGGGCGAACCGCTGGCCAATTATGCCAATACTTTACGCGCTATCGAGATCATGACCGATGGCGGTTGGGGCTTAGGCATCGCGCCGCGACGGGTGACCTTGTCGAGCGTCGGTTTGATTCCGCAGATTCAAAAACTGATGGAAGAAACCAACGTCAGTCTGGCGATCTCGCTGCATGCCGCAAGCGAAGCGGTGCGCGGTAAATTGATGCCGGTGAACAAAAAATATTCGCTCCAGGCGCTGATGGACTGCTGCCGAAATTTGCCTCTGCCGCGGCGCAAGCGGATTACTTTTGAATATGTGTTGTTGCGCGGCGTGAACGACTCCGTGGCCGACGCGACGGCGCTCTGCCGGGTGCTCGGCGGTGTGCCGAGTAAAGTAAACCTAATTCCATTCAATCCCCATCCGGAAAGCGAGTTCGAGCGGCCCGCTGATGCGGACGTCAAACGGTTTCAACAGGTGCTCTTCGATCACAACATTCAAGTCAATGTGCGCCGGCCGCGCGGCGACGATATCGCCGCCGCTTGTGGACAGCTGCAGGGACAAGCCGAAGGACGCTGGGGCGAGTCAGCGGCACAGCGTGAGGCGTGTTAAATAATCAGGTTCTCCAGGTTTTTGTGTGGATAATGTGTCACGTTCATTCTGTTTTCTTCACCACGAAGATCACCCAGGACACCAAGGGTTCAGATGATTAAGACTCCGAACTTCGTGCTCCCTTCGACTTTGCTCAGGGCATGCTTCGTGTCCTTCGTGGTGAAAACATTTTCACAGTAAACCCAGATGAACCAATAATCATGAGCAAGCAAATTATCGGCGTCATCGGCGGCAGCGGTCTCTACCACATGGCTGGACTCGAACGGGTGCGCGCAGTCGAGGTCAAGACACCGTTCGGCAGGCCGTCCGACAAACTTGTTAGGGGAAGAATCGGCGCAGCGGAACTGGTCTTTTTGCCGCGCCATGGAATCGGCCACCGCTGGCTGCCGACCGAAGTGAACTTTCGCGCCAATATTTTCGCCATGAAAAAACTCGGCGTCGAGCGGATTATTTCGGTCAGTGCGGTGGGTAGTTTGCGCGCGGAAATCGCCCCCGGCGATCTGGTTATTCCCGACCAGTTCATCGATCGCACCACCCAGCGGCCCAGCACGTTCTTTGGCAAAGGCATCGTCGCCCATGTGAGTTTGGCTGATCCATTTTGTCAGGCGCTTTCACGAACTTTGGCTCATGCTGCTTCCAGTGCAGGTGCCAGAGTACATGAGAGCGGGACGTATCTCTGCATGGAAGGGCCGCAGTTCTCAACTCGCGCGGAGTCCCACATGTACCGAAGCTGGGGCGCCCATGTCATCGGCATGACCAATTTACAGGAAGCCAAGCTGGCGCGCGAAGCGGAGATTTGTTTCGCCACTTTGGCGCTGGCTACCGATTACGATTGTTGGAACGAGCACGCCGGCGATGTCGAGATCGAGCGGGTTTTGGTCGTGCTCGCGCACAACGTCGAGCTGGCGCAGAAGACGATTCGGCGTGCCGTGGCTGCGCTTGGTGAACCGCGAACCTGCGGCTGTGCCTCGGCACTAAAGGATGCTATTATTACCGACACATCGCGAATCCCAAAGAAGGTAAGGGCCGATTTGCGGCCGATTATCGGAAAATATTTATGAGCGTATTGGTTGTTGGCACGGTTGCTTTTGACTCCATCGAGACACCCTTCGGGTCGGCCGAAAGAATCCTCGGCGGCTCGGCTTCGTATTTTGCCCTCGGCGCCAGTTTCTTTGCGCCGGTACGCGTCGTCGGCGTGATCGGCAAAGATTTTCCCCAGGATTATCTCGACCTTTTCACCGAGCGTAAGATTGACATCGCCGGCATCAAGCGCGAGCAGGGCGACACCTTTCACTGGCGCGGCCGTTATCACGAAGACATCAACCAGCGTGATACTATTGAGCTCCATTTAAACGTGCTCGCCGGTTTCGTCCCCGACCTGCCGGATAATTATCGGGACGCGGAATATGTCTTTCTCGGCAATATCGATCCGGTCATGCAGATGGAAGTGCTGAACCAAATTCGCCGCCTTAAGTTGGTCGTCTGCGATACCATGGATCACTGGATCCGCGAGAGCCAGGATGAGCTTAAAAAAGTGCTCAAACGCATCGAGATGCTGGTGATCAACGACTCAGAGGCGCGCTTGCTGAGCGGCTACGACAATATCGTCAAGGCGGCACGGGCGATTCTTCGCATGGGACCGAAAATTGTTCTCATCAAGCGCGGCGAGTACGGCGTGTTGCAGTTTTCTGATTCCTCCGTGTTCGCCACCCCGGCTTATCCGTTGGAAGAAGTTTTCGATCCCACCGGCGCCGGCGACTCCTTTGCCGGCGGCTTGATGGGGCATCTCGCCCGCAGCGGCGACAGCAGCGAGGGCGGGCTGCGCCGCGCCATCGTTTACGGTTCAGTCGTCGCCTCATTTACGGTGGAGGACTTTGGCGTCAAGCGGTTGACCGATGTGTCCCTGCCTGAGATCGAAGAGCGCTATCTAAGATTCGTCCAGCTCACCGATTTTCACTCCTGAAGCGATGCAGATCTCGATCGTCATCCCAGTCTTCAATGAGGAAGAGAACATCGAACCGTTAATCCGCGAGATCGACGCCGTTCTGGCACCCTTGGGCCAGCGCTACGAGATCATCGCAGTCGACGATGGCAGCAAAGATCGCACCTTTGCGGTTCTGCGCGCTTTGCTCGTCAAACAAAAATCATTGAAGGCGGTGCGGCTCAAGCGCAACTTCGGCCAAACCGCGGCGCTGGCCGCTGGTTTGGCATATGCCGAAGGGGAAATCGTCGTGCTCATGGACGGCGACGGGCAGAACGATCCGGCCGATATTCCGGCGCTGCTTAGGAAAATCGACGAGGGCAACGATCTGGTTGCCGGCTGGCGCCATAATCGCCAAGACTCATTTCTCAATCGGCGCTTGCCGTCGATGATCGCCAATCGGCTGATATCCTGGACGACTCAGGTGAAAC
>JAERMN010000300.1 GCA_016844625.1 Deltaproteobacteria bacterium | reverse complement strand
ATCCTCGATCATCGATCCTCTATCCTCGGCCGTATTCAAACTTACAGCACCTGAAATCCCGCTTTGAGAACTGCCCGCAGAAAATCATCGATGTGCGATTGGCTCGGGTCGAAGTCGAGGACGGCGACGCTGCGTTCGAGGCTGAAGTCGATCTTTACGACTCCGGGAACTGCGTTAAACGCTGCGCGAAGAACCGGGAGATTTTCGCTCTTGAGGCCGCCGATGGAAAGTATCGCGGTTTTAGTCGTGGTCTGAGCCATGGTCAGGTCAATCTGACAGAAGTCGTCGATCGGTTCAATTGGACCTTTGACAGCCGAGCCTGTATAGATTCCTACCATTCAGATGTTCAACAGAACGGCTTCAACAAAGTTCATCGCCCCATGCCTGTCCTGAGTAAAGTCGAAGGGACGCCAGATAATCAAAATCCGAAATCCAAAGCACGAAATCCGAAACAAACTCGCTGACAAATAAACCTAAAATCCGGAAATTCCAAAACCCCGAATCCGAATGAAACTAGTTTGGAACTTTGTGCTTTCTGATCATTTGAAATTGTTTCGAATTTCGGATTTCGAGATTCGAATTTGTATCTATGTTTAAACTTGGTGGTCCCTGCGCCTCTGCGCGAGACCCAGCCTTGATGAGCACTTTGTTATCCGCAAAAGTTCAAATATCTTTGGATAGCTTTAATTAAAACTCCGGATAGAGCCAAGTCCCAACGGGCTTTGCGACGTTTCGACTATGACCGACATCCCCGCTGAGCTTTACGCTCTCGCCAATGCGTTTTTGTTTGCGCTGCACAATCTATTCACTAAAAAGGCGCTGCGCTATTCTAATCCGGCCACCGCTGTGATTAGCAGCCTATTGATTAATATTGTGTTTCTTTGGGCCATGGCGCTCTTGCTCGTGCCAATGGCGAACGTGACCTTGGCCTCGGTGCTGATTTTTGTCGGCGTCGGATTTTTTCAGCCCGGACTGACCCGTCTGCTCACCTACAAAGGCATCGACGCCTTGGGCGTCGCGATCACCGATCCGATCCGCGCCAGCACGCCGCTCTTTAGCGCCATCATGGCGATTATTTTTCTCGGCGAAGACATCACGCTGCCGATCGTCATCGCGACTCTAATGATCATCGCCGGAATTATTTTACTCTCCTGGCGCAGTGGTTCGGTGCAACTCGTCGGCTCGGCGGTTTATCTCTGGTATCCGATCACTGCGTCGGCTTTGGCCGGCGCTTCACAGGTGGTGCGCAAGTTCGGCCTCGCCGCCGTGCCCCATCCATTTCTTGCCGCCGCCGTCACCGCAAGCTCGTCTTTAGTCGTGTCGGTGTTGACGATGTGGTACGTGGAGAAGACTCAAGAAACCTGGAAGATGAACCGCCAGTGCTTTGGCTGGTTTTTTGCGGCGGGGATTACGGTCAGTTTCGCCATGACTTGCATCTACTATGCTCTCGATCTCGGTAAAGTCTCGGTGGTCATTCCGATCAGCAGCACTGGCCCGCTGTTCTCACTGATCTTGACCGCGATCTTTTTGCGCGACGTTGAGCGGGTGACTTTGAGAATTATCGTCAGCGCGGCGATGATCGTCATCGGCGTGCTGTTGATCAGTTGGTGGAAGTGAAGGGTTGTTGAAGGTCAAGTTAGCACCGAGTTGCTAGCGGTGCAGAGCCGCAACCAAAGAGGAGAAGAGAATTTACCGCAAAGAACGCAAAGTAGAAATTCGAAGATCTCGGAATATCTCGCGCAAAGACGCAAAAGACGGCAAGGAGGAACGGGTTTTTCACCACGAAGATCACGCAGGTTTCGGATGATTAAAACTCCGAACTTCGTGATCTTCGTGTCCTTCGTGGTGAACGCATTTTCACAGTAAACCCGGAAGAACCCTAATTTTGCGCCAACGGCTGGTTACGTTGCGCGAGAACCGGATGCATCGATGCTCGTCGCTTTGCTTCATCCGACCGTCGGGCGGTCGCCCTACGGTCGCTTCGGCAGGTTTTTCATCATGTCTTGCATGTTGATATTCGGCATGCCGGGCATCGAGATGTCGCCGGCTTTTTGTCCCGGCTTGCATGCGCCTATCCATTTCGCATCCATGGCTGTTGTCGATTCTTTCATGCCGTTGAGCGGCGGCTCGTAGGTGCTCTTAATGTCGACTTTGTACGCGGAATCGAATCGGCCGGTGAATACCGCGCGGCTCTTGGCGGTGCTATTCATAATCTTGCAAACCGATTCGCTGACGATCTTGTCGCCTTCCTTGCGGGTATCGGTCTTGCTGCATGATTGATCCTTCCCAGCCATGTTGTTTTTCGTCAAATCGTCGGTCTTCTCGTCGATACACTGTTGCATCGTCTGCCCGCCCATGCCGGCAGCATTTTCAACTTTGATTTCCCATAGGCCGGATTTGCGTTTGGGCGCGTCGAAGGACGCAGCGGATGCGGCAACACAGGTCAATAACAGGGTGGCAAACACGGTGGCATAGCGCATGGCGGTCTCCTTTGATTAGCTACGAAAAAAATCTTTGCTTTGCGATTGGCTCGTCAGATCGGCGCCGGTTGATCGAGCTCGAAGCCGAGATCGCGGATCATTTGGTGGGCGTCGGTGGCGTCTTGGCCGGGCGTCGTGAGATAGCCATTGACGAACATTGAGTTCGCCGGATAGAGACTCAGCGGCTGGAGCGAACGGAGGTTTACTTCTCGGCCGCCGGCGACGCGGATTTCTTTGTTCGGATTGACGAAACGGAAGAGGCAAAGGGTTTTTAGGCAGCGCTGTGGTGTAAGTTCTTGTTTCTGCTCGAAGGGAGTCTTAGGAATCGAATTTAAAAAATTTACTGGGATCGAGTCGATGTCCATGGCGCGCAGCGTCATCGCTAGATTAATAATATCGTCGTCGCTTTCGCCCATGCCGATAATCCCGCCTGAGCAGGTGCCGATGCCGGCGCTCTTGACGCTTTCAATCGTCGCGATGCGGTCGTCGTAGCTGTGCGTCGTGACGATCTCGGCGTGGTGCTCACGGCTGGTATTCAAGTTATGATTGACCCGGCCGACGCCGGCTGCCGCGAGTTTCTGCGTTTTGTCTTGGTTCATCAGGCCGAGCGAGCAGCAAACGTTCATGCCGGTCTGGGCTCTGATCTCGCGCACCGCGTTGGTGATCTCGTCGATCTCTTTATGGGTCGGGCCGCGGCCGCTGTTGACGATGCAAAAACGCACGGCGCCGGAGGCTTTGGCCTGCTTGGCGCTTTCGACTAATTTTTCCTTCGACATGAAAGGGTAGCGGTCGATGGGCGCTTCGGAGACCGACGATTGCGAGCAGTAGTGGCAGTCTTCGGGGCAAAGGCCGCTCTTGGCATTTTGCAGCACGTGAATTTGCACCCGCTTGCCATAATAGTGATGGCGCACTCTAAAGGCCGCGCTCAACATCTCTGGGAGCTGTTCGTCGGGCGCGTTGAGAACTTCCTTCAGCTCATCCCGCTCGGGGAGAATGCCTTTTAGTGCTTTGTCTGCCAGTTGCTGAAAATCCATTTCATCCTCCAAAAACTAGCAAGTTTCTAACATGCGAGGTCGGGTCATGCAAATATCGCTCGACGAGATAAAAAATCGTTGGGTGAACTAGTGAGCAGCGGTGCTCGAACACGCAGCAGAGTGGCTGCCTGCGAATATCTGGAATTGGAATTTCAGAGCCCGATCTCCTTTAGTCCCATCTGCCAAGGCAGTATTTCCACAGGCCCGATCTTGCGCCGCTCCGTGCCCAGGTAGAACAGCATCGCGCGGTGCGGTTTGCCAAAATACTCGGCGAAGCTGGCGAGACCTCGAAGATCGTTTTTGCCGATATTGCGGGAAGCCTTCGATTCAATCGCAATCGTCTCGCCGTTAATGGTCATGATCAAATCGACCTCGGCGCCGTGCTCGGTGCGATAGGAGGCAAGCTCGACTCTTCGGTCGCGCGCCAATGCGCTCGATGCCACTTGCGTGACCACCAGATGCTCGAAGAGATTGCCGATGCGGTCTGCGGAGACTTTGAAGTTTCCCAATAGACCGTTCAATACCCCAGGGTCAAAAAAATAATATCTCGGGTGTTGGACGAGACGACGGCGCGGGCTTTTGGCAAAGGGCGCCAGCCGCTGGAGGATCAGGCAGTCCTCGAGCACTTCAAAGTAGCGCACCGCGGACTGGCGCGCGATCTGGGCATCGGCGGCGAGCTTTGCCAGGTCCAGAAACTGTCCGGCATACTGGGCGCAGACCGAAAGAAAGCGCGCAAAGCCTTCTATATTGCGCGTGAGCGCCTCGGCTTGGACCTCTTCTTTGAGGTAGGTCGCGGCGTAAGCAGATAAAATTTTTTCTTTGACGTAGAGGTCTGGTTCAACCAATATTCCCGGCAGCGTGCCGTGCGCGAGCACCTGGGCGGTGTCGAGTTGGTACTGCATTTCAGAACTTACTACCGGGCCTAACTGAAAAGTGAAAATGCGTCCAGGCAGCAAGTTAGCCTGACCGCGGCGAAGTTTGCGCGCGCTCGAACCGGTGAGCCAGAACCGGTAACGAAGCGGCGCGGCATCGAGCAGCGCCTGCACGGTGTTGAGCAGGCTCGGCAGACGTTGGACCTCGTCAATAAAAACGGTATGCGTCTTCTCGGCAGTGGGCAGCGCGCTTAACCGCTCTTCAAGCTCTCTGGGGTTGCGGGCGAACTCCAAGTAGGTCGATTCATAGGCGAGGTTGATCGAAAGATCCGGATTGAGCGAGGAGACCAGCGTCGATTTTCCAGTTTGACGCGGCCCCAGCAAGAGAAAGCTGCGCTTGGCATCAGCCAAGGTACGACTCAGAGCCCTTGATATCATGCGGTTAAAATACCGCGTAATTTAACCGCATGTCAACCATAGTCCTGTTGTGTGCCCAGGTGATGGTGTCCGAGAACGTAAATGAACCCGGCCAACACGAAGTGAAAA
>JAERMN010000665.1 GCA_016844625.1 Deltaproteobacteria bacterium | reverse complement strand
TGTGCCTTTTCCCATCGGCAAAAAATGAGCATACCCTTGCATTTGCAGCGCGGTTTTTCCGCCAGCGTGGATCGGAAGCTTCAGTTGCTCCTGCAGGGCATACAGACCTCCGGTCCACTCGACCGTGTCGCCTGCCTTGGCATAGGCCCCTTGTCCGACTCGGCGTAACCAGGCCGTAGCTTGATATTTTTGAACCAGTTGCTGATAAGCCCCTTGTTTTTCGAGCCAGGACGATACCGCGACCGTTCCGTTCGGCCACCGTTTCAGCAACTGGTTTATTTTACTGCCGGTGGAACTACCCATAGTGGTTAAATTAGCTGAATATTAAACCCGACGCAAGCCGAGTAGTTTAATAAACTTCTAATTTAACAACCTATGGTGGTTAATTTCGAGCTGCAATAAACCTCGTCGGTATCAAAGCATAGGTGGAGTCGGTTTTTTCTTAGGCTGGCATCAATGGGTAAATGCGCAACAGTAAGAAACTGAGCGTTCAAAACGTTCAAGACGTTCAAGCGCTGCGCTCCGTTCAAGCCGTTTAAAACCTAACGGCGGTTCAAAGGTTCAAGCTGTCAAAACTGAAACCCGTTCCAATCAGAATTATAGGTCATCGCGACGGGAGGATGACAAAGCGACCGATTCGAGAAGGCCGATAAATCTGAAAATCACGACGGTCGAGGGTGAAGATCCGGCGCAGCCGTTCGCGTTGGGCAACACGAACCAAGGCAGCGTCCGCCAGATCCATCGGCAGGTCTCGGTATATGCGCATCAATTCTCTCATGCGCGAGAAGTCCTCGAGCGCTAACGGCAGGATTTCTAGCGCGCCCGCATCGATCATTTCCCAGAGCGCATCCTGGGCTTGCCAAGAAAAACTCAAAAGGTGCATGGCTCCAGTAACAACCGGCCACACCGTGCCCAGCGGCTCGTTGAGAGCGGCGAAGGCTTCTCGACAACGCTGATGTTGGTTGTCGTCTTTGTGTATCAGGGCGATCAGCGGCCCCGCGTCGACAAGGATCATCGGCGCTTGCGGGCTCGCTCGACAAGCATTTCGTGGAACTTCTTGCCGGCATCTACGGAAAGATCCTGGGGCCCGCCTTTGACACAGCCAATCAGATGAGCCACCAGATCATAAGGGCGCTTTTTCGCAGTGCCCTTCTCTTCCTGTTTGGCGAGCACACCGATCGCGTTCCGTATGACTTCGGATTTAGTCTGTCGTCTGCTGCACGCCAACCGACCGATCAACGACTCGGTCTTTTGATCCAATCGAACGCTTAAAGGCATAAAAGCGATTCCCCCATGCGATACAGCAGTGTACTACAGATGGGCTCAACGCCTCAGCACGGGGCGGACCACGGCATGGGGCACGAGAAACTCCATCTATGCAGGAAAAAAGTCGAATCTTGGGTTTTGTATTCTCGAACTCGGCGTGGAAGGATGGTCGCTTTAATGCTGCGTATAGAAAACCCTTTGATTTTCTTATGGAAAATAACCAAAGGGCGAAAAAAGAAAAAGCCGCATCGCCAAGAAATACGGCCCTTTTAGATAACTGGCTCCCCGGGAGGGACTCGAACCCCCGACCCGTTTTTTGCTGGTGCGTTGCCGGCCAATAGATGCGCCGGCACGCGGGACACCAAGAGAAGCGATCTTGGCTGGCGTAAACGTAGGGCGGCACGAGTTTTTCCAGCGTTTCCTTGGCGCGCGCTTGCAGTACGGAGTTGCACAACAGACAACGCGAAAATAGCTGCTCACCCCATTTTAGGCCGCATTCTCGGATCAACTGCCGCAGCTGATCATCGTAGCGGTCGCTTTCGAGGAAAATAAACGCCGGCGGCTGCTTCTGTTTGAGTCGCCGGTCACGAGTGAGAATCAAACGCTCCTCGGCCCGCGCTGCGCGGATCAAGCCGTAACCGGTCAAGTGCGGGCCATAGATCACATCGCAACCGAGAACGCGCAGCCATTTGACCAGCCTGCCAAGCATGCGGTCGGCGGCAAATTTGATCGCGCTTTGGCTCGCCCCACTTGTTTGATTCGACATCGACATTGATTCAATGACTCGAAGGCCTTACCATATCCGCTCTACCCCATGCTTGTTAAGCGAACCCTTGGAATTTCGGTGGTGCTTTTTTGGTGCGTGATGAATTTTCTCCTCATCAAGCGCCAGATCGCCGCGCCGCCGCCGGCCTTGACGCTCAGCGGCGGCGAGAAAATCACCGCCCGTAGCGAAGAATGGTGGGGGATCTTTTATCGCGGCGAAAAAATCGGCTACGCGACCCAAAGCATCACGCCCGTGGCAAAAGGCTTCGAGCTGCGCGATCGCTCGGTTTTGAATTTGAATTTGCTCGGCACCGTGCAGCCCGCCTCGACCCGCTTGGAAATGGCCGCCAACGAAGATTGGATCCTCCAGCGCTTCAACTTCGAACTCGAGTCTAAAGAAATCCGCTTCAGCGCTCGCGGCATAGTGAGCGATAATCGATTGACGCTGGAAGTCGATTCCGCCGGGCACAAATCGACGCAAGAAATAAAGCTCACCCAGGCGCCCTATCTACTCGCCGCGCTCAAGCCCTACGTTGTCACCCAGCAGCTTGAAACCAGTGACCAGCGTCGTCATCGAAGGCCGTGAACAGATCAAAATCGGCAATCGTTTGGAACCGGCGATCAAGTTGCGCCAAAGCTTTCGCGGCATCTCGGTTGTCTCCTGGGTCGATGGTCAAGGCCGGACTTTGAAGGAGGAATCGCCGGGCGGTATGGCGCTGCTGCGCCAAAGTGCCGATGAGGCAAGAAATCTGCCGTCACGAGCCGTCGCGCTCGATATGATCGCGCAAACCTCAATCGCCGTCGCCAAGCCGATCGCCAATCAAGCGTCGAGAGCCGTGCTCGAGCTCAAGCTCAGCGGCGTTAACTTGAGCAATTTTCCGCTTGACGGCGGGCGCCAGCGATTGCGCGACGATCAACTGGAAATCCGCCTGGAGAATCTGCCGCGCCGCGCCGCGCAAAAGCTGCCAGTCAAAGATTCCCGAGTCTCGTCCTACTTACAACCCACGCCGTTCCTGCAATCCGATCATCCGCGCATCCAAACACTCGCCGGGCAAATTTTGAACGGCGAAATTGACGCCGAGCGCGCCGCGCTGAAGCTCAAAGATTGGGTTTATAAAGAAATCGCCAAGGAACCCACGGTGAGCATTCCCAACGCGCTGCAAGTGTTGCAGAGCAAAAAAGGCGATTGCAATGAACACACCGTGCTGTTCAACGCGCTGGCCCGCGCCGCCGGCATCCCGGCGAAAACCGTCGTCGGCGTAGTATATCTGCGCGGCGCGTTCTATTATCACGCTTGGTCGGAAGTTTGGCTCGGCGAGTGGATTTCGCTCGACTCGGTGCTCAATCAATTCCCCGCCGACGTGACTCATGTCAAATTTCTCGAAGGCGAGATCGACCGGCAGATCGACATTTTGCAACTGATCGGCAATCTCAAAATCGAAGTCTTATGAG
>JAERMN010000299.1 GCA_016844625.1 Deltaproteobacteria bacterium | reverse complement strand
GGCGCCAATGGTTAGGCCGTCGGGACGAGCGACATTGAAAATGTGATTGGCCGCCTTGCGCCCGCCGGCACCGTCCATGTACTCGTGCACGATGGTGGGATTTCCCGGGATGTACTTGTGCAGAAATGGCACCACCGCGCGCGTTCGGAAATCTCCCGATCCCCCAGCGGACCGGCCATGAACGATGGTGATGGTTTTCCCCTGGTAGAAAGGCGCCTGGGCGGGCGCGGAGGTCCACGAGAACAAGATGTAAGTGACGAGAACGAACGTCGTTAACATGTTCCCTCCCTTGGCGTGTTCAAAACGTTCAATCCTTCGATACGTCCCCTTCGATACGCGCGTCGCGCTACTCAGGGTGCTACTCAGGATCGGTGACTCGACTTGAACAGCCGGGCGTCAGCGCGGCGGCAATGGCCCGGCGCCGGCGAATTTTTTGAACAGCTCTATGCTCTCCTGATCCCTCGGCAGATCGCGAATCGCCTTCTCATTTGCTTCTGGAGTAAGCGGGCTCGGATCTTCGCCGACCACTTTGCGGTACTCTTTAAAAAATTCTTGGTCTCTGAAACTCTTGCGCAATGCTTCTTTGATAATTTCCACTCGATCCTTGGGCATGGCGGGAGGAAGAATGAAAGGCGAGCCGGTCAATCTGAAATTGCGGAACATGGTTAAGAGCTTGCGCTCCCTCTCGGATTTTACAAAGCCGTCAATTTCGGGCAAATAGGAAAAACGCGGATGCTTCTCTTCCCTCGGCACAGCGATAATGGCGTGCAGATCGATCAGGTTTTTTTCCAGCCATTCCGAATTGCGCACGAGTAGATCGTCCGAGGAGACTACGGCATCGATCTCACCGCGCAGTAAAGCGACATCGCGCTCCGGTATCGAAAAGCCGGTGACATCCTTGGGTTCCTTTAGTGCCAGCAGCCAGGCGAAAATGCGCGCGATTGTGTAATTGGTATGGCCGACCGACTGAGCGCCAAAACGGACGCCTGAGGCTTGCCGGAGCTTATCGAGGGTTCTGAAACCGGCCTCGCGGCGCGTCAATAGAACATAATGGGTCGAACTGTAGGGCGAGCCAACGAAAGGCATCTTGTCGAGATCGTACTGCACGCCTTTTTCGCCGAGCACGGCGTTGGCGATCACGCCGCCGCCGACATTGCCGATGGTCAGGCCGTCGGGACGAGCGGAATTGAAGATGTGATTGGCCGCCTTGCGGCCGCCGCCGCCGTCCATGAATTCATGCACGATGGTGGGATTGCCCGGGATATATTTTTGCAGAAACGGCACCACGGCGCGCACGCGAAGATCGCCCGAGCCGCCCGCGGCCCGGCCATGAACGATGGCGAGTGTTTTGCCCTGGTAGAAGGGAGCCTGGGCGCCGGCTTGGTTAGGCGCAACGATGACGGCAATGAGCAACAGCGCGGCCGATAAGCCGGTTACTCTGGATCGATATCGGTAGTCACGCATCGGTTTTCCTCCGGTAAAAATTGCTAATCTCGACTCGCTAGTTACACCAAAACCGCAACACCATCAACCAACCCATTTGGATTAATCACCGCGATGGAAGCGGCTCGGCTCCCATGAGCTTCTTAAATAGCTCGCTGACCTCAGGATCGCGGGGAATCTCTCGAATGGTTTTTCCATGCGCATCAGGCAGCAGCGGCGTGGGATCGTCGGCGGTGAACTTTTTATATTCCTTGTGAAACTCCGGATCTTTGTAAGTCTTGCGAAACGCCTCCTCGAGAATCTCTAGACGATCCTTGGGCGTGCCGGGAGGAAGTACGAAAGGCTGGCCGGCGACTCGGAAAGCGCGCTGCAGCACCATCAGCTTGCGTTCCTTTTCCGATCTGGCAAAGCTCTCCAGCTCCGGCACCTGAGCGAAATGGGAGTGCTTTTCTCCTTTGGGGACCTCGATCATTGCGTGAAAATCGACCATTTGTTTTTCGAGCCATTCAGGGTTGCGTCGGACAACCGTGTCGGCGCTGGTCGCGCGCGCGTCAATCTCGCCACGGATCAATGCCGGGTCCAGCTCCGCTCCGCCATAGCCGGTAACGAACCTTGGCTCCTTTAGACCGAGGAGGTACGCAAACAGCCGGCCTTCGATGTACGTCGAGAAAGCCACCGATTGGCCGCCGATCCGAATCCCCGATGCGCCTCGGAGTTTTTCTATGCTGCTAAGCCCGGCATCTTTGCGAGTTACAAAGATCGCGTGATGGCTGCTAAAGGGCGAGCCCAGATAGAAAAACTTCTCGACATCGTACAGTACGCCGGTTTCTCCGAGAATCGCAGAAGAAATCATGCCGAGACCCAGATTGCCGATGGTTAACCCGTCGGGGCGAGCTGATTTGTAGACGTGATTTGCCGCCTTGCGGCTTCCTCCACCCGGCATAAATTCGCTAACGATAGTCGGATTGCCCGGAATATATTTCTGCAAGAAAGGTAACATCGCTCTTACCCGCATATCACCGGTGCCGCCGGGATCACGGCCTTGAACGATGGTAATGGTTTTACCCTGATAAAAGGGCGTCTGTGCCAAAGCCAGTCGAGGGAAAACAATAAAAAGGGTCAGCAGAGCAACCAGCAGAAACTCAGTTGAGATATTAAAGTGGTTGGTTTTTGTTGCCATCGCAGTCCTCCTTGGTGAGAAAATTGCCGACTACCGCACTCGGAGCGGCTTCATGCCAGATACGAAGCATCATGCGATTCCGCCGTCCATAAGTAATTAAGATTCATTCATGACCTTAGCCGTTCGACGAAGTGTCGCCTCGGGCTGATTTCTGACCTTCGGTAGATTAACGCTATTTGAGAATTTCCTTTAGCTTCGCGACTAGCGAAGGCTCCAGATCAAAAATCTCTTTGACGTTTCGCTCCAGCCCTGCGCCATCGTCGGGATTGAGATCCAACTTGGCCTTTTTGGTGTCGGCCAGGAACTCCGGATCCTTCATGGTGTCCATATAGGCCTTGCGCAGGATCTGCACCCGCTCTTTGGGTGTGCCCGGGGGGAGAAAATAGGGACGGGTCGAAGGTCCGTGCACCCGAACCACCGCTTGAAAAAGTTTTCGCGCCTCCTCAGTCTTCAGAAAATCAAATGCAACCGGGATATTGGGAAGTTCCGGATGCCCTTTGACGGTCGCTTGGAGAACCATCACGACGTCTCCTGAGTCCACCTGCTGGCGCCAAGTTGACTTGAACGACTCCCAGGCATTACAAACCCCGTCCACTTCCCCGCTGTCGAAGGCCAGCCGAATCGGTCCCGTGCCTTTGTAGCCAGAAACCACTTTGATCGGAAGGCCTAAGGTGGCTTCTAGGACTTTAGGAACATCATCGGTAGCGCCCCCAGGGGCCACGCCGCCGAGTTTGACGGGTTTCTTTGAAGCCATCCAGTTCTCGAAGCTGGTAATTCCCGTCGCTTTAGACAACCCGATTAAGAAATGGTCCTGAGTCGGAACGCCGATGTATTCGAACTTGCGGCCATCGAACTCGATCGCCGGATTGCCGAGCAGTTGCTGCAAAAACAGACCGCCCAGAATATGGCCTATGGTGAGCCCGTCAGGCTTCGCCGCTCTGTACATATAATTCGCTGCAATCACGCTTCCGGCGCCGGTCATGTTGTCAACAACGATGGTCGGATTACCGGGAATGTGGTTGCCCATGTGGCGCGCTATAACCCGCGAATAAAGATCGTAGCCGCCACCGGGTGCGAGGCCAACGATAAGGCGGAGGGTCTTGCCCTTATAGAAGGGTTCTTGGGCGTGGGTCGAAACTGCTGACGTTGTAAAGCCAAACAAAGCGCCAATCGCCAGCAGTGGTAACATTCGTCTGTTTAACATATTTCCTCCGCCGAACCGTTGAAAAGTAGTCGCTATATTCTGAACTCGCCGAACCGCCTTGACGCCCTCCATGACTTCAAAGCGCCGGGTAACGCCGATGGCCCCGAATCTCACTTGCCCAGCAGTTTTCTCATCCGCGCCACGGTGTCAGGCGGTTGACTCAAGACTTCCTTGGCAAGTTTGTCCAGTTCCTCGGCCGAACTTGGTTCTACGTCGAGTTTGTTTGCTTTCGCATCGGCTAGTGCCGCTTCATCCCGCATGGTCTTTACGAAGGCCTCGCGGATAATCTTCACCTTGTCGGCGGGTGTATTGGGCGGTAGGACGTAGGGACGGCCGAATTCGCCGCCGGCCAAGACTAAATTTGCCAGGCGCCGGCCCCCATCATCTGTCTTGTACTTGTCCATAAGTTCGAAGATGGTTGGAACGTCCTTGAGACGCTCGTCGCGTTTCTTCCCCGTTTGGATCAGGACCGTCACAAACTTTTTCTTAACCCAGGTAAAAAATGGCTCGCGGGCAAAAAACGCCTCAATCGTAAAACCGCGGCAGATGACCTCGCCTCTTTCTACCGCTAGGTCGATATCCGTGCCGGTTTTGTAACCTAAGATGATTTCGAAATTTGTCCCGATGTTTTGATCCAACAATTTGGGAATGTAATAAGCCGTCGAGGACGTTCCGGTGGCGCCGCATTTGGGTGGAGTAGAGGCTTTCACGATGTCTTCAATGGATTGATAGGGAGAATCGGCGCGCATATAGAGAAGATGGTCTGATTTGGCCGGGCTGCCGAGCCAGATGAACTTACTCCAGTCAAATTTCACCTCTGAACGTCCAATGACTTGATCGAAGTAGAGAGCCGGAAAGATCGCGCCGATAGTCAAGCCATCGGGCTTCGTCACGTTATAGAGGTGATTTGCCGCGATCATCGATGCTGCGCCGGGCATGTTTTGGACGATGATGTCCGGGTTGCCCGGGATGTGCTTTCCCATATGGCGGGCAAACAGCCGGGCAAAGATATCGTACACGTTGCCTGCTCCCGTGCCGGCGAGAATGGTTATGGTTTTCCCCTTATAAAATGGGGCCTGGGCTTGCCCGGGAGAGCTGCACAAAAGCGCGAGGACGACAAC
>JAERMN010000298.1 GCA_016844625.1 Deltaproteobacteria bacterium | reverse complement strand
AAAAGGCAAAACTTTTTCCTTTTAACTTTTTACTTCGTTTCGCCTATCGCCTTCTCCTTAACAATGATATTTCGATACTCATCCACCACCGCTTCCTGCTCAGGTTGAATCACGGTCGTGGTATCCAACTGCTCGACGATGGCCGGGCCGGAAATTTTGTGTCCCGGCTCGAACAGGTCGCGGTTGTAAACTTGGGTCGTGAGGACGCCGTGTTCTTTGCCGAAGAAGACTTTACGCTCGCCGGTTTGCGCTGCGTCCACTTTGCGCCCCGTGACTTTGCCTGGCGACAACTTCGCTTGGGGCACCAAGCCGAGGGAGATGAGCCGCAAACTCACGAGCTCGACCGGCTCGGTCTCGGCTTTGTGGCCGGAGTTCTGCTCGTGCATGGTGTCAAAGCGGCCACGCATGATGGTCAGATCATGCTTGGTGAACGGTGGCATCGGGCAGGGCACGGTGAGCTCGTAGCCCTGGCCGGCGTAGCGCAGATCGAGGTAGGGTTCGAGTTTGATTTCCTCTTCGTCAAAGCCTTCACTATGCAGATCGGCTTCGGCGCGCTCGATCAGCTGATGAAACATGTGATTGATCTCCGCCAAATCTAAATCATCGAGCCCTACTAACTTGGACCGCACGTAGTCGTGCTTCACATCCGACATTAACAAACCCAGCGCCGAGTGCACACCAGGAGTGAGCGGCACGAGCACGGACGGAATGCCCAAGTCGAGCGCCATGCGTCCCGCGTGCATCGGCCCACCACCGCCGAAGGCGACGAGCGTGAAGTCGCGGATATCGTAGCCGCGCGCGGACGACACGGCTTTGATCGCTTCTTCCATCTTGGCGTCGATGATCTTCAAGACGCCGTCGGCGGCTTCGAGGAGATCGAGCTTGAGCGGCTTGGCGATTTTTTCTTGCAGGACGCGCTCGGCTTTCGCTTTGTCGAGTTTCATGCGGCCGCCGAGAAAATGATCGGGATCGAGCACGCCGCAAACCATATTCGCATCCGTCACGGTGATGTTGTCGCCGCCGCGGTCGTAGCAAACCGGCCCGGGATCGGCGCCGGCGCTGTCGGGACCGACTTGCAGGCCGCCCACCGCGTCGATGCGCGCGATGGTGCCGCCGCCGGCGCTGACGGTGTGGATATCGAGCATCGGCAGCGCGATCGGGCGCAAGTTAATTTTTCCCTGCGTCGTGATCACCGGATTGCCCTGATGAATCAGTGCGACATCGCAGCTGGTGCCGCCCATGTCGAAGGTGATGATGTTGTTGATGCCGACGCGTTCGCAAGTACCCATTGACGCGATGACGCCGCCGGCGGGGCCGGAGAGCACGGTCGCAACTGGCTTTTCCGCGGAGCCCTTGAAGGTCGACACGCCGCCGTTGGACTGCATGATGTAGAGCTTGGGCGAGGTCACGCCCATGTCTCTCATGCGGTTTTCAAGATGGCTCAAATAGGTTGCCATCACCGGCTGGATGTAGGCATTGATCACCGTCGTGCTCAGCCGGTAGAACTCGCGAATCTGCGGCAAGACTTCGTAGGAAAGCGACAGCCGCGCGTCGGGAAATTCCTGGGCGAACAGCTCTTTGATCTTTAATTCATGGTCGGGATTTAAAAAAGAAAAGAGAAAACAAACGGCGACCGATTGCACGCCTTTCTTTTTTAACCGACGCACGGCTTCGCGCGCGGCTTCGACATCAATCGGTTTTAGCGCGTTGCCCTTGAAGTCAACCCGCTCGGGAACTTCTTCGGTTAGATAGGGTGGCGCGAGCAATCTCGGCTTCTCAAAAAAAAGATCGTAGGTCGCCGGGCCGTAGCCGCGCGTCTGCTCCATGACTTCGTAGATGCCGCGAAATCCTTGGGTGACCAGCAGGCCGGTCTTGGCGCCTTTCTCTTCGAGCAGCGTGTTGGTGCCGACGGTGGTGCCGTGGCAAAAAAAGGAGATATCGCCCGCCGGCACGCCTTGATCGACCAATTCTTTGACGCCGTTCAAAACCGCTTGAAAAGGTTCCTTGGGTGTCGACGGAACTTTAGTGATGGAAATCTCACCGCTGTCTTCATTGAAGAAAACAAAATCGGAAAACGTTCCCCCGGTGTCTACGGTAACTCGATACTTGGACATAGTCCGTTTCGTCTACCATTAAACATTTTGGGGTTCAATCTTGCGGCGAGCCTTGATGGGTCAACTGGTTTTCGAGATTCGACCGCATTGATGACCAGTTAGAGGTTAGGAAGATGCTATATTAACCCCGCCTCAAGAGGCGGGGTTAATATAGCATCAACAATTCGACAAAAAAGCCGCGATGTTCCCGCACCGTTGTTTGGACAGCCCGCCGGCGTCTATGCGATCGCCGTGCCGGCCCGGCCGATGAATCCCAAAGCGGCGAATCTATTCGTCGATCTGGTGTTGTCGAGACAAGGAGCCGAAGACCTTCACTCGACTCGATGGGGCGTATGCCCACGCGCGGCGATGTCCAGTGTTCAGCCAAACGGCTCGATCCGAAGGGGCTCGATCTGTTGCCGCCGCAGGTCATCCGCGACGAGATGGACCCGGAGGATTTCCGCAAGATATTCGGCTTGCGGCAAGGACGAATCGGAAGGGGAGATTAGCCGCAAAGAACGCAAAAAGCATTTAAAGCGTTAAAAAAACAAAATGCCGCGCTGAGTAAAATCAGCGCGGCATTTTTGCTGCTTGGAATTCTCATTTCGCTTACGCGGCTTGCACCAGGGCACGGAAGTGGCCGGCTTTGGAGATCGGCGGCAAGCCTTTGACGATGACTTGCCAGCTGTCGCCGAGATCAATACTGGAAATCACTTCCCCCGCTGTCGTCGCAGCATAGATCGCCGTCGAACTTCCCGCTTCTTCCAAACAGAACGCTTCGATGCTCGCTTGCAAGCGGTCGGGGAGGCCGTTCTTGAGGATTTCCCAGCTGCGGCCGCCGTCTTTGCTGCGCGAGATGCGGGCGCCGGCGAAATGGCTCGTCCGCCAAGTACCGGGTGCGTCGTGCGCCGCGGTCATGAACATGAGCTTTGGATCGCTCGGGCGGAAAACGAATCCGTCAGGATAGCCGCCGATTTCATCTTCGCGGCGCGTCCACTGTTGCCAACTCTTGCCCGCTGCGGGGCTGGCGTAGAGGCCGCGGCCGGTGACGGCGTAAAGAAACTTTGCGTTGCTCGGATGGATCATCAAACGGTGCACGTCTTCGTATAGATCGGAAAACTCGTCCCAGTGTTCGCCGCCGTCGGTGCTGCGCAAAAGACCACCGACTTCGATCGAAGCATAAATGGTCGTCGGGTTGTCGGGATCGAAATTGATATGCTTGACGTGGCCGATATGGGGCGGCGCGGGAAAACTCCACTTCGGCACGCTCGGTACCGAGCGGAGATTTGGCAGCTCCGTCCAATTCAAACCGAAATCGTCGCTGACGAAGAGATGCGCCGGTTCGGTGCCGGCAAACACGCGCACGCGGCCGTTTATGCGTTTTGCTGCCAACGAGTAGACATTGTCTTGCGTCATGCCGTTGTTGCGAGTTTGCCAGGTCTTGCCGTCGTCGGCGCTGACTAGCACGCCGCCGTGAAACGCGCCGGCGAAGGTCTGGCCGCTTTCCGGCTCTGTCATGATGGCGCTGACGTGTTTGTCGGCAATGGCGCGGTGCGCGATGCACCAGTCCGAGCCTGAGGGTTCGCGCTCAATCGTAATGGCGCCTTCGCGCGTGCCGATCAGAATTTGGTTCGATGGAGTCGTGGACGAATAAATCGTCGTGCCGCCGTGGGATAGGTTGATCGCCATGGTTTGCTCCTCCTGAGTGGGGTTGCGGGAAGATCGTTAGATTAACGGCACCATTCCACTTCACTATTTTGCTGTCAAGACTGGGGAAAAGGGCGATTGAGCCCAGCGCGGCAGAGCCGCAACGAAATAAGAAAGAAAGTTCTCACCACGAAGGGCACGAAGAGCACGAAGTTCGGAGTTTTAATCATCCGACCCCGTCGTGTCCTTCGTGATCGTCGTGGTGAATAGAATTTCTGTCGATTGGTGCAGACTACCTTATCGTTCTTCCCAGCGCGTCTATCTTTGAATTCACGCCGAGCTCTCTCAGGACGTCGTCCAAAAAGCGTGTGTCGGTCCATTCGTTAACCTCGATCTTCGGCACTTTCTCGAAGGACGCCGTCTGAGAGTAAAACTCTGAAGTCTTCTTGTACTGCTCCAGATTCATCAAACCGTTCACTGCCCAGGAAGTTTTGAAGCCGTTCCATAGATTGGCCGCGTCTTTGCGGTCGAGTTTGGCACGGCGTTTCGTAATCGCATTGACCCACGCTTCCTGATTGTCGGCGAAATGGCGCGCGGTTTTGACGATGGCGGCGGTGAAGCGGCGCAGCTGCTCTGGTTTCTCTTCGATGACTTTGGTGCTTGCCGCGTTTACTTTTTCAACTACCGTGACGTTTTCGAAGAAGGTGTTGTGATCGACAAGGATTCTAACACCGGGCTCTTTTTGAATGGACACCCAAGTGCCGACCGACATGGCCGTGGCGTCCACTCTTCCAGCAACTAGCGCTTGCGCGCGGGTAGTCGGGACGCCCATTGCCAGCACCGTTAGACTTGCCGGATTTACTCCCAATGCCTTTAGCGTGAGCATCGACTGGGTGTGATCGACGCTGCCGAGGCGTGCCACCGCGAAGGACTTTCCTTGCAGGGCTTGTACGGTCTTGATCTCGTCGCGCGCCGCGATGAGGAAATACAAACGCGCGTCCGGCGAGTGGATAGCGCGCATGGGCGCGCCTTTCGAGGCGGTCAATCGGATCACTTCCGAAGTCGCCACGTTGCCCACGTCGATATCGCCGGAGATCATCGCGGCGATGGCGAGCGGTGTGCCTTGGAATTCGATCAGTTCGATATCTAGCCCTTCGCGCTGATAGAAGCCAAGGTCCTTGGCCAGCCAGAGTACTGAATTGGGCAACGGCGGCACCGGCGAGGAGCCGAGGCCGA
>JAERMN010000297.1 GCA_016844625.1 Deltaproteobacteria bacterium | reverse complement strand
CCGCCGCCGGCGCACTCGTCGTCACCGAAGCCGGCGGCAAACTCAGCGACTTTTCCGGCGCGCCGTTGCTAATTTCGGGCGACGAAACGCTGGCAGCAAACGCCCAACTGCACGATCAAATGGTACGGGTCGCGAGCGAGGTGAAGCGATCGCACGTTGACTGATCTGCCACCTGATGATAGAAAACCCCACCACGCGCCCGTAGTGAAAAGGATATCACGAGGGTCTCCGAAACCCTAAGTCCGAGTTCGATTCTCGGCGGGCGCACCACGCTGAATCATAAAGAAAATCTCTCAAATCTTTAGTCTGGCTAAAATGACGGGGTTGCCCATAAGCTTGCCCCAATCCGTTTGTTCTCCGCCGCGTTTTGCAGATCTTATCAGCGTCGACTGCTGAATTTGGCTGCATGTTCCTTGGCTACGTGTCCCTCGCGTTCTATAACGAAGGGCGCGTTCACCACGGTGTTCTTATCATTCCCCATAGCCTCCCCGCGGACATGGCACTCGGCGCGGTATTTCTCTAAGCGGTCGAGATACGCTCTGTAGTCGTCATCACAACGAAACGTCTTTCGCCGTTGGTTGCCGCGGACGATGACGTGATAGAGCAGACCGGCTGCACAGACTCGGGGATGGCGGGCCATGATTCGAGAATTAGCAAAAACCGGGGACCAATGTCACGACTGTAGCGATTGTTATGTCTGCTAATGGGTGACCCCTTTTTGAAATCTAAACCGCGGCATCACACGCACGTCGCAGTAGAGAGATAATGATCCGCGGCGGAAGAGGCCCGCCTGCCTGAGGCTAATCGGCAGAGCGGTGTTTTGGCGAAAATCAAATGTGAATGCGAAACAAAAAACTTTATCGCCTGCGCGTGAAGATTTTCCGTTTTAAGTAGATGGGAAATCGCTGGACGCCATCGACGTCGATGAGGCGCTCTCAAAGCTTGGCTTGGTGGCGAAGCAGGTTAACGCGGGACTGAATGGTGTCGCTAAAATCTTGCGCCGGCAGGTACTCTGGCACCGGCTCGGATGGAGCGCCGAGGCGCTCTAACCGTTGGTTGAGCCCGGTGAGAACGTTGTAGCGCTTTTGATATTGGTCCATTCGATCGATACAGGCCAAGATACACTGATTGATCTGGGCTAGACATTCGTTCAATGCGGTTTGATCGTGACCCGACTGCTCACGCAATCGCGCCACTTCTGACTCGACTATTTGCCGCGCAAGCGGCTGCATGCGCTGCTCGATCTGCTTTTGCATGTCGTGTAGCGCCCGCTGCAAGCGGCTATAGGCAAATTCTGCGCTGGTCTGCTCTGACGTCGTTCCAGCCGTTGGCGTGGCTGGCGCCGGCGCCCCGGACTCGGTCGGTTTTACCGACCCGAGAATAGAATGGATACTGGATATCTTCTCCAGCACCTTGCTTCGGTCGTCGAGGAGGCTTTGCAGTTGCTTGATTGGATCGAGATCCATCAGTCAACCAGACCCGTGGGTAGCAAAGCGGAAGTGCTACTTACTTCCGTTCGCCGCGGCACGCATATCGCTCTCGCCATTGTCCGGCATGCCCATCGTTCGGCTTGAAACCAACTCCAAAACATCATTGCGGCTAAAACGCCAGCTGCGGCCGATACGGCTGCCCGGAATGACGCCTTTTTCGGCAAGCTTATAAACTGTCTTTAAATGAATTTTCAAAAGCGCCGCGACCTCTGAGGGTGTCATGATCTCTTCCATCGGAAAGTTCTCCTTTTTTAGCTATGATGGCCCTTTGCTACTCACCGCTGGTGGAGAGAAAGCAGGTCTTATGCCAATCCATTTAATCCACTTTGACAAGCTGGTTAAGGCACGAATTTTCCAAAGATTTCCTACCTGAGGCGGAGAAATGTAAGTAACGGCGCAGAAGCGCGATTACACACCGCTTCTGGACAAAATTGGCCAATGAGTGCGGTTTACGGCCAGCTTCGTGCCCAACTAAGACAAGATTCTGTCCGAATTGCTGGGACTCAATTGAACTCACCGAGAGACTCTAAAAGAATCTAGCGCCATTTGCGCCACTGTTGGCAGCCGCAATTGACACCGATATTCTTGCCGCCACTACTCGCTGAGCGCTCGTGTGACCCGGTGGCGCGCTTGGACCTGATCGAGCTGGCGTTGCCATTTGGACCCATACACTTTGCGAGTTTCATCGGTGATTGCGCTGGTAGCGGGAAACTTATCGCGCCACTCCCAAGGCCGGACAGCCTCGATGATCATACGCGAGTTAAAACCTTTCTGGCCCGGCTGGATGATCGGATCCAATGGGCCGCTCCAGCAGCGCCGCAAGATGTCTACTGAAGTCGCCGGATCGCTGCGCGTGCAGATTGCCCACAGCACTTCGTTGGTGTCGGTGATATCGATATCGTCGTCGACGACAACGACGTAACGGCCCAGATAAGCGCCGGCGTGGCATTGACAGGCAACCAACGCCGCCTGCTTGGCATGACCAGGGTAACGTTGCTTGATAGCGACCACGATCATGAAGCGCTGCGCCGGTGGCGGCAGATAAACGCCCTTGATGTCGGGCACGCCGGCTTGCTCCATGCCGTTCCAAACCGTCGCGGCGCGCAAACAAGAACGATACATGCCGTGAATCGTCGGCTTGAACGGCGCCGCGCCGGTGATGATCGGATCGTTGCGATAGTAAAGCGCCTTGACGCGCACAAACGGCTCAGCGCGCCGCGCGCTGGCGTAATATCCCGGCCACTCGCCGAATGGGCCTTCCGGCATCGTTTCGCCGGGGATAATTTCGCCTTCGATGACGATCTCGGCATTCGCCGGGAAACGTAATCCCGTCACCGGCCCTTCGATGACATCGATCGGCTGGCCGATCAAACCGCCCGCCCAATCATATTCGTTAACGCCGAACGGCACGGCCTGCGAAGCGGCGATGTAAAGCAGCGGGTGTTGACCGAAAGCCATCGCTACGGGAAATGGCTTGCCGGCCTTCATCGCCTTCTCATAGTGAATCTTGCCGTGCTTGCCCGGCGAAATGTACAAGCCGACTTTGTCCTTGTCTTGCAGCATCACTCGGTAGCAACCGACATTCTCGACAGCGGTTTCCGGATCGCGGGTCACCACCAGGTGAGCCGTGCCGAGATAGCGCCCGCCGTCGCCGGCATGCCAGCGCGGCACGGGAAATTTCGTCAGGTCAATTTGCTCGCCGCGCTCAATGTTCTCGAAGACCGGACCCGTGGAGACAACGTTCGCCGTGATCGGTTGCATCGAGCGCAGTTTCGCCCGCAAGGCGTCAATCAGCGGAATGATTTTTAGATCGAGCGGCAAATCGAGCGTCAGCGCCGTGCGCTCCAAAGTTTCGAGCATGTTCACTAGCACGCGCCGGTTCGGATCAAAGCCGGGAACATTGTCGAAAACCACCGCCGGCGGCGTTGAGATACGCTCCAGAATGATTTCCGTCAGCGCACCGAGCTCCAGATCCCAATGGGCGCCGGAAATCTGCTCTAATTGCTCAAGCCGCTTGACCTCTTTGAGCCAGTCGCGCAGATCGACGCTATTCGTCGCTTTCGTTTGGGTCGCGGTCGCCATGGGAACCCCCTTGAAATTGTCGTGGAGTTTATTCGCTTAGGTCGTGCGTGCTCGGATGAAAAATCTCTTCGGGCGCGATTTCTCGACCGGAAATCCCTTGGGCATGACAGTAGGCGAAAAATTTATCGAGGACATGGCGGTTTGCCGTCAGGCCGTAGGCCCAAGGATCGCTTTGAAACAAGCGCTGCTCTTCGGCGAGATAATGATTGGGCCAAGCCTCGACCAAGCTCGGAATCGCGCGGCGCCAGCGCTGCGCCCAGCGCTTCGCCGCGCTGTAAAGTTGAAACAACTGCACCGGCAGTTCCGGATGCTGATCGACTACTTTTTTTTGCAGCGCCAGCACATGCATGATCGGCAAAATTTTCGTGTCGCGAAAATACCCCGCTTCGACCTCGCGAGAGTTCGCGAACAGCCTCTTCACGGAATCGTTGGCGAGCAAAGTCGCCAGTTGCGATTCGGTCACGCCCAAGGCGTCCACTTGGCCGTCGAACAGCGCCCGGCAGGCGCGCTCGGAAGTGTTTTTGCCGCGGTTTTCGATCATGCGGATCACCGAACCGTCGCGCGGTTCCACCGTTGCGCCCGGATCGTGGTCGTCCCAGTGGTGCATCGAGGCGACGTACCACTTAGAATCTTTGACCGACACGCCGTACTCGTCAACCAGCATGCCGCGCATCCAAATCGCCGCGGTCTGCACCCAGCGGAGAAAACCGACGTTTCGGCCGCTCAAATCCGCCGGCTTGTCGATACCGGCATTCTTCCGGCAGAAAATAAAACCATGGCGAAACATCCGCGACGGGAAAACCGGGATCGCTATGAAGTCGGCTTTGCCCCGCGAGGTGTAATAGATCAACTCGCCGAGGGACATCTCCGAGACATCGTACTGCCCCTTGAACATGCCGGCGAACATCCCCGGCACGTCTTCGGTCTCGGTAATGTCGAAGTCGAATCCGGCAATCGCCATCTGCCCGCGCAAGATCGGCAACACACCATCATAAGCGCGGCTAGCGAGTCTGATCTTTATTGCTGAAGCCATGATGATCGATGCGCCATTGCAGAAGAAATGTTTTCACCACGAAGGCACGAAGGACACGAAGGGTTCGGACAATTATTTCGCCGAACTTCGTGCTCGTAGCCCGTGGTGAGCATAGTCGAACCATGTCCTGCGTGGTGAGATGGACCTTTTCCTTAACGGCTCGTCTACTTTCGAACAATCGAAGATGTTAATTGCCAGCCTCTTCCCGATAGAGCTGCAACGCCTCCATTGCCGGCCGGTCATTCAGCGAAAAAAGAATCGCCTCGTCATTGCCAAGATTCTCGTGCGAGTGCCATTGCCACAACGGGATCACGAAGCTGTCACCCTTCTGCCATTCTAAATACCCTGCACCGACCTTCGTGCGCCCTTGG
>JAERMN010000296.1 GCA_016844625.1 Deltaproteobacteria bacterium | reverse complement strand
CGACCAACGGTTGGCAGACCCGCGCATACAAAACTTGATCCAACGTACTCGCCACATCAAAGAAGAATCGCTCACGGTCATTTTGAAAAACGGCAAAAAATTCTCCGAGCCGTTCCAACCGATCAGCAACCTCACCGACTGGCTGCCGGTACGCGAGAAGTTCATGCAATCCGTGACCGGCGCTTTCCCGCCGTCGCAGGCCGAGCAGATCGTCGACCGAGTCAGTCGTTTGGAAGGGCTGACCGCCGTCCGCCAGTTAACCCAGTTGCTGCAAGCCGGCGCGAATGGGCAATCATGAGATTCAACTCTCGACACAAAACGGAACCGAGATACACGGTGAGATAGCATTCCACGGAGGACAAAATGGCCCTCAAGTCAACCCGTTCTGCTCTACTCATTTTGTTTGTTTTCGTCGTTGTGGTTTTTCCTATATATGTAAACGCGGCTGCTGCCAACTGGTATGAAGCAGCCAAGGGTGAAAAACAGGTGCTCTGGTACACCTCGCTCAACGTCGAGGATGCCGAAAAAATTATCGCGCCATTCGCCAAGAAATACCCCGGCGTCGAGGTAACGATCAATCGTCAGAGCGCCAACAGCGTATTGCAAAAGGTGCTGACCGAGCGTCGCGCTGGCAAGGATATCGCCGACATCGTCATGGTCGGCGCCGAGTATCTCGATCTGTTGCAAAACCGCGGCTACTTCCAGAAGTACAGCTCGACGGAATGGAAACCCGAAAAGGGCGATTTCTGGACCGCCACGTACATGAGCGTGCATAGCATCGCCTATAACAAAAATCTCATCAGCGCCGACGGCGCGCCGCGCCGCTATCAGGATCTGCTCCAAGAACGCTGGCGCGCTAAGCTTGCCGTAAATCTCGGCAACCCGACGTGGATTTATGCCATGTTGGATTTTTTCGGCAAAGAGAATGGCTTGAATTTCCTCAAAAAACTCGCAGCGTCCAATCCACGTGCTTACCGCGGCACTACCCAACTCATGCAAAACGTAATTGCCGGTGACGCCGAGGTCGGTGTCGCGCTCAACCACGATGGGGTGATGTCTTTCGTCAATAAGAATGCGCCCGTGGCGCTGTCGATCATTCAAGACCCATTGTATGCCGACGTGCACGGCATCGCGATTTTAGGCAACGCCCCACGGCCCAACGCAGCGCGCCTGTTTGTCGATTTCATAGTCTCCAAGGAAGCTCAAACCATTCTCGCCAATTTGGACAAAACCACAGTCCGAGATGACGTGCCGTTGAAATATCAGGTCGATCGCAAAACCCTTCGCGTCGTCGGCCCGGAAGCACGCGCCAAGGTCGAAGAATACGACAAGATGATGGTCGATCTGTTTACGAAATAAATGAACTCACAGGGAGGGCGTCCGATGAAAACCTTGAGAGATTGCCGGATCGTCGTTCGCTGCACGGTCACGCTAGCTTTTCTGTTGAGTGCTTCAGTGCCTGCCGGCGCGGGATACGAGGAAGCAAAAAAGGAAGGCTCGGCGGTTCTTTACACATCTCTCAACTTAGAAGATGCACAACCGCTGGCCGATGTTTTCACATCTCGTTACCCGGGCATCAAAGTGGAAGTAAACCGGCAGGGAAGCTCGACCCTGGTTACCAAACTCTTGACTGAACGGCGGGTGGGTAAGAGGGACAACGCCGATCTAGTTCTCACCGGCGCCGATTCGCTCGACCTGATGCTTATGGAGACCCCGACCATTTTCCAAAAATACACTTCTCCAGAACGTCCGCCCGAGGAGCGCGGATTCTACAGCGCGGTCTACTTTACGATACTTACCATTGCCTATAACAATCGCGCGGTCATGGGAACCGATGTGCCGAAACGTTACAACGATTTGTTGCGCGATCGTTGGAAAGGCAAAGCCGCCATCAACCTGAACAACTACGGCTGGATCCATGCGATGTTGGATTTCTTCGGGGCTGACAAGGGAATGGACTTTTTGCGCAAGTTTGCCGCTCTCCATCCCCGACCGGGGCGTGGCACGACATTGATGGTTCAACAATGGTTGGGCGGCGCCGAAGTGGAAGTCGCCCTGCCGCTGAACCACGACGGTATCAAGAGATTCACTGACAAAGGTCTCCCGGTTGATTGGGCGCGCCTCGATGATCCGCTTTACGCTGACCTTCACACCGTCGGGATTTTAGGAATGGCGCCGCATCCGAACGCCGCTCGCCTCCTGGTTGACTTTATTCTATCCAAGGAAGGCCAAACGGTCATGGCCAAATCGGGAAATTCGGTGATGCGCGACGACATTTCGATTAAGGATGACATCGATCGGAAGAAACTGCGCTTTATATCCGCGCAGGCGCGCACTGGCGCCGACAAGTACCAAAAACTCATGAACGAATTATTCAGCAAATGACGCGGCGTTGTACGAACTTGCAGGTCATCTGAAACAAGGAGCGGCTATGGAAACGCAGGCCCACGAAGCGATCGAGAAAACTCGCCAGGCACTCAAAGCCAAGATTCAAATCTACGACATGGATGCCCACGTTATCGAAACCGACGACGATCTGCGCCCGCTCATGCCCGAGCCCTTCCGCAATAAACAGGGTCCGCTTCTCGGTATGGATGAGTGGCATGTGCGGGTACGGCGCCGGCCGCGCGCACCCGGCGATCTGGAGAAACGCTTATCGGTGATGAAAGACGAGGGGATCGTTTACTCGCTGCTCTTTCCGAGCCGCGCGATGGACGTCGGCACGCAGCGGGATACAAAATTTGCCGGCGCGTTTTGCCGCGCTTACAACGATTATGTCGCTGGGTTTTGCCGTGAAGCCGAACAGCTCAAGGCCGTCGCCCTGCTGCCGTTTCAAGACGTCCCTGCCGCCGTCGCCGAGATTAAGCGAGCCGTCACCCGGCTTGGGCTTAACGGCGTGGTGCTATCGTCTTTCGGGCTCAAAGAGCATATTGGGTCAACGACGTTCTGGCCGATCTATGAAGAGATGGAACGGCTCAATGTTCCGTTGATGATTCATGCATCGATTCAAGGCCCGACGGGAGACCGGCGCGCCGACAGTTTTCTCTTGCAGCACACCGTCGGGCGGCCGGTGGCAACATTGTACGATTGCGCGGCTCTCATCTACGGCGGAGTCGTCGAGAAATTCCCGCGCTTGCGCGTGGCTTTCTTGGAAAACCGCGCCGCCTGGGTGCCCTATTGGATGGATTATCTCGACGCCAAATGGGAAAACCGCCGTAGCGATGCGCCGCTGTTGAAAAGAAAACCGAGCGCCTATATGAGCGGTGGAAATTTTTACTACTCGGCCGAGCCCGAAGAAAAAGCGCTGCCGCATGTGCTTGACCGGATCGGCGATGATTTAATTGTCTTTGCCACGGATTATCCGCATAGCGGTTCGGCCTTCACCGCCGATTTACTCGATCGCACCGACATCTCAGATGAGGCAAAGAGCAAAATCTTGCACGACAACGGCAAACGCTTGTTCGGCTGGGCCTGAGCACAATGGCGGAGTAGCGAAAAATCGGGCGAGCTTCACGGAGGTTGAACATGGCAAATTTCCCAGTGATCGACACGGATGTGCACTTAATTCAGAAGCCCGACGACTCCGACGTGCGTCCGTTCATGGGCAGCCCCTATAGTGACCAGACCGGTTCGCTGCTACCGACCACGGGTTGGGACTCCAGTGAATATGGCCGGATCAAGCCGAGCGATTGGACGGTCGATCACTACCATCGGGCCATGGATCAAGAAGGTATCGACCTTTCTGTCCTCTTCCCAACTCGCGCATTGCTGCTAAGCCAAGTTCCGCGGCACGGTTCGCCCACGGGTTATTCGGCTCGTGCCCGCGATGAAGACCTTGTGGCCGCATATTGTCGTGGTTACAACGATTACGCCGCAAGTCTCTGCAAAGATAACTCTCGTCTTAGAGCCGCGGCTGTTGTGCCGTTTCAAAACATGCCTGCCGCGGTCGCTGAGGCAAAGCGCGCGGTCACCGAGCTCGGCTTGACCGGCATTACGCTTTCTTCCTTAGGGCTTGCCGAGCATGTCGGCTCGCCGACTTACTGGCCGATCTATCAGGAACTCGAACGGCTCAATGTGCCGCTGCTCGTGCACAATCTTTCCTACCAAGGTCCGGGACAAGATCTGCGCGCCGATACTTTTCTCTTGCAAGATACGGTCGGCGGCTCGATGGAGACCTTTCATGCCTGCGCCGCGTTAATGTATGGCGGGATTCCCGAGAAATTTCCTAAGCTGCGTATCGCTGTTTTTGGCGCTGGGGTCGGTTGGGTGCCTTTTCTCATGGAGCGCATGGATAAAGACTTCGAAGGAAAACACGACGAAGAAGCGACCTTCCTGCGAAACCCACCGAGCCAGCATATCTGCGGCGGCAATTGGTACTTCGCCACCGCTTATGACGAGCAGTCGCTGGCTTACGTATTGGAAACCATCGGCGAGAATCAGATCCTATTCGGCTCGGCCTATCCGGAAGCCGACAGCCTTTTCCCCGGTGCGGTAGCGAACCTGCGTCAACGCAATGATATTTCCGAGCAAGCCAAGAGAAAAATATTGGCGGAAAACGCCAAAACACTGTTCGGCTGGTCTTAGCGGCAATCTCGGCCGACGGTTGAGATGAGGTCGTCGAGAAGTTTATTCATTGCACTGAGGCGCAATTGGCAAAAACCCAGCGTTCCGCAGCCGTCGACATGGTCGCGCAGCTGGAGCAGCTCTCCTCAGTGCGCTCGCTCACTGAAGCTTTGCCGCCAAGCTCCAATTAGAACGGGTCGCGGCAGCTAGGAAGTTACAGTGGTGAACCGAGGGGAGAAATGGCAATGACAATCTTTGCAAAAATCCGATCGATTGAACTAATCGCATCCTTTGCCATTTGCTGCGCTTTAATCTCTCCAGCCAAAGTGTTCGCACAGAGCAAGGGCAAAACGGTTTTCATCGCTCATGGCGTCGATCTCGAATCGATCAATCCGCACTGGCACAACACCACGGCAAACT
>JAERMN010000295.1 GCA_016844625.1 Deltaproteobacteria bacterium | reverse complement strand
TGTTCCCCAAAGGGCTTATGGTCGGGACGGTGACTAAGGTGAACAAGCAGAACCTCGGACTGTTCCAGTTCGTCGAAGTTTTGCCGGCGGTGCAGCCGTCGCGGGTCGAAGTAGTCTTAGTCGTTGCTAGCGGCGCCGAAAACGGCCCAGCGCAGAATTGACCCTCTGTTTGTCCAAGACCCGGCAATGAAACTTTCCTTGATGTTTTTCACGATTGGCATTTTCTTAGTTATCTTGCAGACCTCGCTGCAACGTCTCTTGCCGATCGGTCCGATCGTGCCGGATCTCATTTTAGTTCTCTGCGTCTATTGGGGGCTGCATCATCCCACCGTCGGCGCCGCGTTGGGTTCATTTCTATTAGGCTATTCGGTCGATATTATTTCGAGCCGGCTCCTCGGCATCAACGCTTTCGCCATGTCTCTGGTATTTATCGCCGTTTATCTCGGCTCGCGTTCGATTTGGCTGCATCATCCCGTTGTCAGCTCGATCATCGTGTTGTTGGCCGCGCTGGTCAAAGGCGTTGGCTTGGTATTGGTTTGGGTCGTGTTTTTGAGCACCGAAGAATTTTGGCAAGGCGCGGCGCAGTATATCGTCACGGAGGCGCTCATTGCCGCTGTGCTCGCGCCGTTTATGTTCGCGCTACTTCGGCGCGGCGAAAATTACCTGGAAAAGCTTCATCCGGCGGCGCAATAAAACCGATGGCTACGCTTGGTGAAATCAATAAACAAGACGGCGCGCCGGAACTGCGCCGGCGTTCGGTGTGGCTGTTCGCGATTCTCATATTTGCTTTTCTCGGCCTTTCGCTGCGAATGATTTTTCTCCAGGCGATTCACGGCGAGCGTTATACTTTTCTGTCGGAAAATAACCGCATCCGCCTCAAGCGCGTGCCGGGCACGCGCGGCATGGTATTGGACCGCTACGGCGAGTTGCTGGTCGATAGCCGGCCGTCATTCGATTTATTCTTCGTGCCTGAAGATAGCGACGCGCCGGAGACTACGCTCCGCTCGTTGGCGCGTTATCTCAAGTGGGATGAAAGCGAACTCTTAAAAACCTACGAGGACAACAAAAGCCGCGCCGCGTTCGATGAGATCACTTTGGGCCGCGATGTCGAGTGGTCGACCATCGTCGCAGTGGAAACCCATCAGCTCGATTTGCCTGGCGTCACGTTACGCGCGCGACCGCGGCGCAATTACGTCGATGGTCAGGCGGCGGCCCATGTGCTCGGCTATCTCGGCGAGATCCATCGGCGACGAAATCGGCCAGTACGGTCTCGAGCGAAAATGGGAAAACGTGCTGCGCGGTCGGAGCGGTGGCCAGCAAGTCGAAGTGGACGCGCTCGGTCGGCGCGTGCGCGTGCTGCACGAAGTCAGCGACGTGCCCGGATACACCGTCCACCTGACTCTCGATCGGCAACTGCAACAGACCGCCTACGAAGCGCTCAAGGGCAAAGAGGGCACCCTCGTCGCCATCGACGTCCATAGCGGCGCGATTCTCGCCCTCGCCAGCACCCCGGCCTTCGATCCGAACGTGTTCGCGCGCGGGATCAAAGGCAACGAATGGAACGCTCTGCTCAAAGACAAATTGAGACCGCTCAACAACCGCGCCACCCAAGGCCAGTTTCCGCCGGGATCGACTTTTAAAATCATCATGGCTATCGCCGCGCTCGAGGAGGGCGTGATCAACCCGGAGGCGTCTATATCGGACCCCGGCTTTTTCCCGTTCGGCAACCGTAACTTTCGCGATTGGAAAGAAGGCGGTCACGGCTCGGTCAATTTCCATCGCGCGATCGTCGTTTCCTGCGACACCTATTTCTACCAGCTCGGTCCGAAGCTGGGCGTCGACCGCATCGCCAAGTGGGCTAAAGCTTTTGGTTTGGGTGAAAAATCCGGCATCGCGCTTGACGACGAACGGGGCGGCACGATTCCCGACACGGCGTGGAAAATGAAAAGATTTCGCCAGCCCTGGTACCCGGGCGAAACGGTATCCGTGGCCATCGGCCAAGGCTATGTCACGGTGACGCCATTGCAGATGGCGAACATGATGGCGACCGTGGCTAATGGTGGCAAACTTTTTCGCCCGCGGATCGTCAGTAAAGTCGAGTCGGTGGACGGCACCACGGTGCGCGACTATGGGCCGGAACTCATCCGCACCATCGAGATCAAACCCGACACGTTAAACCGGGTGCGCAACGCCCTCGCCGATGTCGTCAAAGCCGGCACCGGCGGCATGGCGCGCTCGCCGCTTATCGAAATTGCCGGCAAAACCGGCACGGCGCAGGTGGTCGAGATGAAGGGCGCGTATTTGAAAAGCGAACAGCTCTCCTATTTCAGCCGCGATCATGCTTGGTTCGTGGCCTACGCGCCGGTGCAAGATCCGCAAGTTGCTATCGCCGTGCTCGTCGAACATGGCGGTCATGGCGGCGATGCCGCGGCGCCGATGGCTAAGAAAGTCTTTGAAAAATTCATCGAGCTGCAAAAGCAAAGAACCGAAAAGCAGCAAGTGCGCCTAGAGGGAGAAACGCGTGCAGATTGATCGGCGTCTGATTTCTCATCTCGATTGGACCCTATTATTGCTGTCGGCGACGATTGTCGGCATCGGCATTGTAACGATTTACAGCGCTAACTATGACATGGCCGAAGGCCACGCCGGCGCTCTGCCGATGCGCCAGGTGACCTGGTTGGGACTCGGATTGATCGCAATGTTTGGCGCCATGAGCTTCGATTATCACTATATCGATAGACTGGCCTATCCGTTTTATGGCGCGATGCTGGTCTTGTTGATTCTTGTCATCATTATCGGTCATTCAGGCGGCGGCTCGCAGCGCTGGATCAATCTCGGATTTTTTCGTCTCCAACCGTCCGAGCCGGCCAAACTTGCCATCGTGCTGTTCATGGCGAAATATTTTCAAACCGATGAGCCGCCTAAAGGCTATTACCTGCGCGATCTCTGGGTGCCGTTTGCGCTGGTTGTGCCGTTGATATTGCTGACACTGATCCAACCGGACCTGGGCACGGCGATTATCCTCGGCGTGGTTTTCATCAGCATGGTTTTGATGGGCGGATTGCGGCTGCGCTCGTTTGCTTATCTAGTCGCCGCGGGGATCGCATTTCTGCCGATCGGTTGGCAGTTTCTCAAACAGTATCAGCGCAATCGCATTCTCACATTTCTCGATCCCGACCGCGATCCGCTCGGCGCCGGCTATCATGTCATTCAATCGCAGATCGCCATCGGCTCGGGCAAGATTTTTGGCAAAGGTTTTATGCACGGCACGCAGAACCGGCTCAATTTTCTGCCGGAACAGCATACCGATTTTATTTTCGCGGTGTTTTCCGAAGAGTGGGGCTTAATCGGCTGCGCCGTCTTATTGCTGCTCTATTTCGGGTTGATTGCTTACTCTATTCGGCTGGTGCAGCGGGCCAAGGACCGTTTCGGCGCGCTCTTGGTTTTCGGCATGATCGCGATTATTTTCTGGCATGTGGTGATCAACGTCGCGATGGTGTCCGGCATCATGCCGGTGGTAGGCGTGCCTCTGCCGTTGGTGAGCTATGGCGGATCGGCGCTGGCCTCAATGATGTTCGCGGTCGGCGTCATGATGAACGTCAGCATGCGCCGGTATATTTTCTAAAATAATGGAATGATGGAGTACTGGAGTGTTGGGATATTGGGTTCCGAGTCCAACCCATCACTCTATTTTCCCATTTGACTTACTGTAGGGCCTTGTTGATGGCGGCGACTAATTTGGTTTTCGGCACGGCGCCGACAATTTGCTCTTTGACGGCGCCGCCTTTAAGAATGATCAGATTGGGAATGCCGCGGATGCCGTAGCGCGATGCCGTGGCGGGATGGTCATCGACATTGAGTTTCGTTACTTTCAATTTGCCTTCGTACTCGCCGGCGATCTCTTCGACGATCGGTGCGATCGTTTTACACGGGCCGCACCATGGCGCCCAGAAATCTACCAGCACCGGCAGCGCCGAATTTAGCACTTCCGCTTCGAAATTGTTGTCGCCCACTTCGGTAATCTTGGCCATTTCTGCCTCCTTACAATGTAGCTAGAAATTTACTAAGCGTGCGCACGCCGAAACCGGTGCCGCCTTTGGGACAAAGCGCGTTGTCGCTTTCGGCGAAGGCCGGACCGGCGATGTCCAAATGCGCCCAAGGAATGTCGCCAACGAATTCTTCCAGGATCAGCGCCGCGGTGATTGCGCCGCCATGGGCGCCGCCGATATTTTTCATATCGGCGACGCTGCTCTTGATCAGCTCTTTATATTCCTTGACCAGCGGCAGTTGCCAGAGTTTCTCGCCGGCTTCCTGGCTGCTGCGTATGAGATTGTCGGCGAGCGGTTGGTTGTTGCTAAAAATTCCTCCGACCTGAGTGCCGAGCGCGGTCATGCAAGCGCCGGTCAGTGTCGCGAGATTGATCATGTAGTCGGGTTTCTGCTCGGCTGCTAGCGCCAACGCATCAGCCAAGATCAAACGACCTTCGGCGTCGGTATTGAGTACTTCGATGGTCTTGCCGTTGCGATAGCGGATTACGTCGCCCGGCTTCTGCGCGTTATGTCCGGGCAGGTTATCCGTAGTCGGCACATAGCCGGTGACCTCGATGTCTAGTCCGAGCTTGGGCAGGCAACTCATGATGGCGATCACGGCGGCGCCGCCGGCCATGTCGAGCTTCATGGTCTCCATCGATTTGGATGGTTTGAGCGATAAGCCGCCCGAATCGAAGGTGATGCCCTTTCCGATCAGCGCGACTTTCTTTTTCGCTTTTCCCGCCGGTTTGTAGTGAATTCTGATAAAGCGCGGCTCTTCCAGGCTGCCGCGATTCACTGCCAAAAGCCCAGCAAGCCTCATCGCCGCGATTTTTTTCTTGTTCCACACTTCCACGGTGAGGCCGCGGCCGCGGCAATGGGTCTCGGCCTGCGCGCCGAGAAAGCGGGCGGTAGCGACGGACGGCGGCTCGTTGATCAGATCGCGGGCGAGAAAGACTGCGGGCGTGATCGCTTGCGCGCTGTCGACCGATTTTTGCATCGCCGCGGTTTTCTTGAGACCGGAGCGAAATAAGACAAGCGTTTTGAGTTCCGCCGGCGCTTTTGAGTTCGAGCGGTATTTGTTGAATTGATAGCCCGCGAGCATCGTTCCTTCGACCAGCGCGGCCGCGGCGTTATCAGAGTCTTGGCCCGGCGCGAACCAGACCGCGATCTGCGCGGCACCGATAGCCAACGCTTCTTTGCGTGCCCGCGCGCCGGTTTTGCGCCAGGCGTCGGTCGCCATTTCTGATGCACCAACGCCGATCAACAAGATTTGCCCGGCGGGCAGCATTCCCAGCGTGGCAAACAGCAGCGTTGTGCCTTCGGCGCCGGTGAACTTACTTTTCTCGATACGCACGCGCAGATGGGTTTTGAGACGGCGGTCGAGAGCGCGCAGCACCGGATCGTCCAATTTCTTTTCCCGCACTGGGATAACCAGCAGGTCGCTCTTGATACGCTCGACGGGGGTGTCGCGAAAGCTAATTTCCATCGCTGCCTCGATCAATCTTTGCGCCGGATCAAGTTCATGAACTCGTTACGGGTCTCGGTGCGAGTGCGAAAAGCGCCGAGCAAACTGCTGGTGATAACGTAGGAGTTTTGCTTTTCGACGCCGCGCATGCGCATGCACAGATGCTCGGCTTCCAAGACAACGGCGACGCCGAGGGCGTCGAGTTTTTCCATGATCGTGGTGGCGATCTGATTGGTCATGCGCTCCTGCACTTGCAAGCGGCGCGCGAAGACATCGACGAGACGGGCAAGTTTCGAGATGCCGACGATCTTATGATGCGGAATGTAGGCGACATGGGCCTTGCCGAAAAACGGCAACATGTGGTGTTCGCAGAGCGAGTAAAAATCGATGTCCCTCTGGACGATCATCTCCTCGTAGTCTTCGGTAAAGAGCGCATCGTTGATGACTTTTGCCGGATCCATATCGTAGCCGCGGGTCAAGAAAGACAACGCTTGGGCGACGCGCTGCGGAACGAAGGCATGCCCTCCGGGATTGCAAATCGCAAATCTCAAATTCCAGATCTGAAATCTGAAATCTGCAATTTGAAATTCCGAGCGCCAGCGAGGATGGCTCACACCTCGATCAACAGAGTGTCGTCAGGTTTCCTTGTCGCCATGAATAATCCGGGCTAGGTCGGCTAAAGCTTCTGCAGCAACCAATTGGGCGTGAAGCGAAGCGCGTAGATGTTAAGGAAGGTCATATAGTCGGTGATCAGTAGGATGCCGACGATGATCAAAAGCACGCCGCCGATGATGTGAATTGCCTGTAGGTATCGGCGTAGGTTTTGGGAGAATTGAAAGAACGAGTTCATCGCCAGTGCGCTCAAGAAAAACGGCAGAGCGAGACCCGCGGCATAGCTCATGAGCAAAAACGTGCCGCGGCCGACCTCGCCGGCGGTGCTGGCCAGCGCCAAGGTCGCGCCGAGGATCGGTCCGACGCACGGAGTCCAGGCGACGGCGAACGTGATGCCGACCAAGACGGAGCCAAGATAGCCGGCGGGTTTGTCCTTGAGATGGAACTGTAGATACCGATCGAGGGCGGCGATCTTAAAGAGCCGCCGCCGATGCGAATGATGTTTCGATAACCTAAAAACAGGCTGCCGAGATAACTCGCCGAGGCGCCGAGGGAAACAAAGACGATGGAAAATCCCAAGATAAAAGCCAGCGAATTCAGCACCACGCGGCCACGCAGTCGCGCGCGCGCTTGATCGCTACGCATCTCATCGAGAGAGACACCGGAGACGAAAGAAAGATAGGAAGGAATCAGAGGCAAGACACAAGGAGACAGAAAGGAGAAAATACCGGCGGCAAAGGCGACGAAGGTGTTTACGTCGGTCATCGTTTTCCGTCGACTAGATCTTTGATCAATTTTCGCGCGCTGGCGCCGTACCACTCCGCCGGTCCCCAGCCGCGCGCCAGGCCTTCGCCCTTTGGGCCGATGATGTAGGTCGCGGGCAGGCCCCAGGCGCCATATTCCTGACCGACTTTCGCCTCGGGATCGAGGGCGATAGGGTAGGTGATCTTCAGTTCTTTAACGAAGTCGACGGCATCTTGCTTGCGGTCTTTGACGGCGACCGCAAGGATGACAAAGTTCTTGTCCTTAAATTCTTGATAAAGTTTTTCCATCGCCGGCATTTCTTCGCGGCAAGGCACGCACCAGCTGGCCCAGAAGTTGAGCAAGACGATTTTGCCGCGGAAATCCTTGAGCGAAATGTTTTTGCCGTCCGGCGTGGCGAGATTGATCTCCGGCGTCGGCGCGACATCTTTCATGGCTTGAAGAATCGGCAGGGCTTTGTAGTCGACTTTCGACTGCGCCGAGGCCGGTGCGAGACTCAGCGACACGACGCCAAAGCTCAACACGATCAATGACAGCGACCGACGGCTCAAAAATGGATTCACAGTAAAGCACTTTAACCATTTGAATAGTGCGACACAATACTGCGACGTCGGCGACGAGCGGCACACGCGATCGCGCGCAAATTTGCCACCGATTGGACGTTTGAATCAAAGGTGAAGTTGCCGCGAGCAGTCAGAAATTTATCTTGAATGGATTGTGCCACAAACACAAAGCCCTCCAAGCTGGCGCCTGAAGGGCTCTGTGCATTAGGTAACCAGAACGGTTACCTTGTCGCCTGAGAGTAAGGAGGGTTTATTACACCACCACAACCCCACATCTCAATAGTTACTTTTTCTTTTTGGCTTTCTTCTTGGCTTTTTTCTTTGCAGCCATAAGAGCACCTCCTTGTAAGATTCCGCGGGCGGGTTTTAACTTGACAGGCAGTAAAGTGTGACTCAGGCGGAGACGTTTTACTTCTGGAACCCTCCCATATTTTGTAGCTGGAATGATTATTAAGGCACAACAAATGGTATGTCAAGAAAAAAATAGCATTTTAGAAATTATTTTACTCACACCAAGTAAAACTGAATGTGCAGAATCGTGCCCCAAGTAAAGAAGTGTAGGGAAACGCACCCAATGTCTGTTTATCAGTACGTTTTATTATTGCTCAGGGCGCAAAAGTTACTGACAAGAAGCGTTGCTGACCATTGATGCCGATGGAATTGACGGCGACCAGAAAAATTTACCTGCTGAAATTCTCGCCATGACAGAACCGGTAGAGGCATCGAAGAGCGCCACGATGCACGACTTTGTCGAGCATGTCACTCGGTCGAGATGTGCGCCTAGGACGCAACAAACGGCTCTCAGTTCATCAAACCGAGATAGCGCCAATAAGGGATCGCGACGACGAGCGCAGCGATGTAGGCGATTGCATAAATCGGATTCACCCGGCACATCAGCGGGTAAGAAAATCCTTTGCCGTCGGTGGTGGAGTAAGCGAGCATGTGCCAGTCGACTTGGTAGGGGAAAAACCAGACTTCCGAAGCGACGAGAATGATCATGGCGATTATCCATGGATTCATGCCGACGTCGATCGACAAAGGCAGCAACGTGACGCAGAGAGTGACCACGGTCAAGAAGCTGGTGAAAACTAGTTTGAGAGCGTAGGTCAACAGCGCGATGATGACGAAGAACCACACCGGGGTGTCCATAAACGGCAGAATCAACGGTGAAATCACGTCGACCAGCCATTGATCGATCCTTGCCGCTTTCAAGAGCGTCGGAATACTTAGAGTCACACCCATGTAAATCAACAATTCCCAGTCGATGCCTTTGCGCATCATGCTCCAGTCGAGAATTCCCGTGTTGACCAAAACGGAAAAAGCGATGATGGCGATCCAGGCGCCGTCGATGCCGTGATGCGCTGCCGTGAGCCAACCACCGACGGTGAAACACAGCACGGCGAGGCTGATCCATTCTTTGGACGAGAGCGGCCCCAAGATTTCGAGCTGAGTCTGCACCATGGTGTAGGAAATCTTCGGTTGCGATTCCGGCCGAAAGAGGACGATGGAACTACCTAAGATGATGACGATGACCACCAGCGTCGGCGGCAGCGCGGCGAGAAACCAATAGCCCCAGGTAAACTGTTCACGCACGTCGGTCGGCAGCAGTCCCCAAGCGATGAGGCTCGTCGTCGAGCCGGTGAGAAACAAAAAACCGAGCTGGCCCAGGCCGAGAAAACTCGCGGTGAAAAGACCGGTGGACGCTTTCGACGGCGTCTTGTAACCCAAGCTCTCGGAAAGATTGACCAGCATCTGGCTGGTAATCACCGTGCGCGCGGTCTGCTGCGGAATGAGCGCCATGACGACCACGCCCATGATGCCGGTGGCGATGATCTGCCAGTAAAAGCTCAGCGGGAACATGCGCACCAAATGCAGCGACAGCCGGTAAAACAAACCTGAGCCGGTGATCGCAGCGCCGAGGCCCAAGACACCAAGAGTCATGAACCAAGTCGTGCTGGCGAAGCCGCCCATGACCGTCTGCGCCGACTCCAAGTTGGTTAGAATAATAATCATTGCGAACACTAAAGCGACGCCGTAGTCCGGCAGAGAACGAAAGACCCAAAAAATTAAGGTAGCGGATATCAAGCCGAGCATTTTCGTCGCCGCCGTATCGAGGCCGATGTCCGGTTGTCCGAACCAGAGAAAACTGCCGACCACGAGTCCGAGCAGCGCGCCGAACCATTTTGACAACGCTGACGAGCGCAACGCGGCGATGCTGGTTCGCAAACGGTTGGACGAGCGGACGGTGCGCTGATCGCCTTGCGCCGACGCATCCGTCACCACCGGCCGCGGCGCATCGGTTGGAACTTCAGTGAAGTTTCCGGTCATCGCGCTATCTTGGTCCATGACGTTGAGTGCGGCGCGCAATTGATGGATCGCCTGGGTGTACTCTTTTCGCTGCGCCAAAGTTTCCGCCATGCGCCGGTAGCCGACGATCGCGTCGATGCCCATGGCCCCGGCGGTCTTTTGCGCCAACAGCTGATGATAGGTTCGATAGGCGCCGGCGATATCGCCGAGTTGGATCAAGACGTTGCTTTTTAAATTGACCAAGCGGGGGTTACTCAAAAGTTGATCTTGGGGAACGCTCTCCAGCGTAGTCTTTACTAACAAGGGCGCGTCGGCGAGCAGCTGCTCTCCCTGCGCCGTTAGTTGCCGTGTTACCATCGCCCAATCCTGACATTGCGCCGCGTGATAAAGCGCTTGCTGCCAATCGCCGAGGGCTTCATAGCGCTCGGCAAAATCGGCATGGAGCCGCTGCGTCGCTTCAACGCCGTCGACGGAAATTAGTTTTTCGCGCAGGAAGTCTTTAAAAAAACTATGCAGCTCATACTTGCGGTCGCCGAGATGGCGAATCAGGGGAAACTGGCTAT
>JAERMN010000294.1 GCA_016844625.1 Deltaproteobacteria bacterium | reverse complement strand
TCCAAGTCAAAGCCGCGCGTTAGCGCATTTCGAAGTTTTCTCAAAGGCCCGGCCTGTGCTTCAGGCCGGGCCTTTTTTTGGGACTTCAGGATTCCGTGTGGATAACCTGGCAAGGTCCCAAAGTTTTGATTCACCACGAAGATCCTAGCGCTGCAGAGCTGCAACCAAAAAGGATTCGGATTCGGAAATTAGCCGCAAAGAGCGCAAAGGGCGCAAAAACGGAATCGGTTTTGTAGGGGCAACCCCCCTGTGGTTGCCCTTCCGATACGGCTGTTAACAGTTTTCGTAGGGTGCGCTTTGCGCACCGGTCAGACACGGAATATCTCGCGCAAAGACGCCAAGGCCGCAAAGGTCGGAGAATAACGGTAAAAAATATTCTTCAAGATAATTCATCTTTTCCCTCCGAACTTGGCGTGCTTTGCGCCTTTGCGGGAGGAATATCCGGATCCGAGGACATTCAATTTCCGGTATATTTAAGCGCCACGCTAGGACAAACATGTTGGTGTTAGTGTTTGGATAGCAATACGAAGGACACGAAGTTTCGGATATATCAGTTTTAAACTTCGTGCTCTTCGTGTCCTCCTTCGAAATAAGGGGCCAGCGGGGTCCCGGTGGAGGGAAATCCCTCCAATTTCATGTTCAGCGGACGAGCGTATGCTCATGGCACACTTCGTGGTGAATCCGACTTTTCTCATTTTGGTTGCGGCTGTGCCGCGCTAGGTCCTTCGTGGTGATGATTTCCCTTCGCGGTCCCCGCTTGGCATTTGACAAGTGGCCGGCGTAACTCATAACTTCGGGCCATGGCTACGCAACCGACTTCTTCAAAAGATGCTAGCATCATCGATCGTCTGCTGCGGCTTTTTTCCGATGTTCGCGCTGGCGAAGGCTTCACCGCGCTGCTCTTGATGGGCAATCTGTTTTTGCTCTTGACCTCCTACCTGATCATCAAGGTCGTGCGCGAGGCGTTGATCCTGGGCGAAGGCGGCGCCGTGGTTAAGAGTTACGCGGCGGCTGGCCAAGCGCTGTTGCTGCTGGTTATCGTGCCGATCTACAGCGTGGTGGCGAGTCGGGTGCGGCGCATTCAGCTGATCAACGGCGTCACGTCGTTCTGCATCTTGGTGTTTTTTTTGTTTTATCTTTTCGGCCGCCTCGGTTTCGCCCTCGGCGTGCCTTTCTTTCTCTGGGTCGGCATCTTCAATCTTTTCGTCGTCGCGCAGTTCTGGTCCTTTGCCAACGATCTTTATTCCGAAGAGCAGGGCAAACGGCTGTTTCCGATCATCGCCTTTGGCGGCGGACTTGGGGCGATCCTAGGGCCGAAGATGGCCAGTATGCTTTTTCAATCCCTCGGCGGCGCGGGATTGATGTTGCTCGCCGGCGCGATCTTATTCCTGTGCATCATCATGGCCAATTGGATTCACCGGCGCGTGACGATCGGTCAAGCCGCGGCCAAAGCAGCAAGCCTGCCGCTGAACAACCAAGGCGCGTTCCAGTTGGTCGTCGGCCAGCGCTATTTCTTGCTGATCGCCGGCTTGATGGTGATTTTAAATCTTGTCAACACCACCGGCGAGTACATTCTTGGCCAGAAGGTTACTGAAGAAGCGCAGCGCTTCGCCGCCGTCGAAACGGTTGCCGCGCCCAGTGACGGCCAGACAACGCCGCCGAAGGCTGCCGCCGAGCTTAAGGCGAAGCAGTACATCGCGAGCTTCTACGGCGATTTTCTCGCCCTGGTTAGTTTGCTCTCGGCCCTCGCGCAGCTGTTTTTAGTGTCGCGCATCCTCAAGTTTTTCGGCGTGCCGGCGTCGCTGTTTTTTATGCCGCTGATCGTTTTCGGCAGCTATTCCCTGGTCGCCATTGCGCCGGTGCTGGCGTCCATTCGTCTTGCCAAGGTCCTGGAGAACAGCACCGACTATTCCTTGCAAAACACCGTGCGCCAGGCTTTGTTCCTGCCGACTAGCCGGGAGGCGAAGTACAAGGCCAAAGCGGCCATCGACACGTTTTTTGTCCGTATCGGCGATCTTCTTTCCACCGGGCTGGTGTTTCTCAGTGTGCAACTTTCTCTCACCAGCCGTACTCTAAGTATTATCAATCTCTCGTTGGTTGTTCTGTGGTTGTTGCTGATTACGCAGATCGGGCCGAGCTACAAAGCTCTAGCCACAGCTGAGAACCCAAAGGAGCGCCAGTGAATAAGCCGCTTGTTTATCGTCATAACCGGATTACGCACATCACCCACTGGACCAATGCCATCGCGCTGACGACTCTCCTTTTGGTAGCATAAGCTTGTGGTATCGGCTATTCATCGAAATATGCGTATCTGTTCTTTACTACCCGGCGCTACTGAAATCGCTTTTGCGCTCGGACTCGGCGAGCACATCGTCGGCGTCACTCATGAGTGCGACTATCCGCCGGACGCCCAGCAAAAATGCGTCGTGGTGCGGAGCGCCATCGATTCCGCGCGTCTGAGCGCCGGTGAAATCGACCGCAAGGTCGGCGAACTGTTGCAGGCGGGCAACGGCCTCTATCATCTCGATGAAGCGGCGTTGATCGCGGCCAATCCTGACGTGATACTCACCCAAGGACTCTGCGAAGTCTGCGCCCTCGACTACAACGAAGTCGTCAAAGCCGCGGTGCGATTGCCCCGTCAGCCCAATATCGTATCATTGAATCCGCACAGTTTGGCCGATCTGCTCGACGACATCTTGCGTGTCGGCCAAGCGACCGAGCGTGTCTCGGCGGCAACGAGCTTAGCCGCCGAGCTGCGCCAACGGATCGAAAGCCTCGGCTATCGCGAACCGGACAATCGGCCGCGGGTGGTTTGTCTCGAATGGTTCGAGCCGCTGTACACCGCCGGCCACTGGGTGCCGGAGATGGTCGCGTTGGCCGGTGGTTATGACGTGCTCGGGCGGCAAGGCGAGCCCTCGGGGAAAGTTGAGTGGCGCCAGGTGATCGAAGCGCGGCCAGAAGTGATCCTGCTGATGCCGTGCGGTTTCGACGTGCGTCGCACGGTAAAGGAATCTACACCGCTCAGAACTCTGCCTGGCTGGCAACAACTGCCCGCGGTGAAATCCGGAAATGTCTTCGCGCTCAACGGCAGCGCTTACTTCAGCCGCCCAGGCCCGCGGCTGGTCAACGGTCTAGAAATTCTCGCGCGCATTATTCATCCCGAGTCGGTGATCTGGTCGCTATCGCCGGCGGACGCCGCGCGGCTTAATTAGATCGAAGCAATGAATAGTGCAGAATGCAGAATGCAGATTGCAGATTGCAGAACGAAGACTGCCGGAGCCGAACAGGCCGTCCTCCTAAATTCTGCAATTTGCATTATCCATTTTGCACTATGCATTGAGCTTCAATGACCTGAATTCAACTCGCTTTGTCTGATTCATCTCTACCTTCGCCGCGCTCTCATCTCCGCGACATTCTCGTCCTCGGCATCCCGGCCATGCTGGCGCAGGCGAGCCAGCCGATTCTAAATATCGGCGAGACCGCGATGATCGGTCGCTTGGGCGCCGAGGCTCTCGCCGCGCGCGCCATCGGCGCGGCGATCATCGGCAGCATCTACTGGGGTTTCGCCTTTTTGACTTTCGGCACGACTACCTTGATCGGCCATCATTTCGGCGCGCGTGACGCCAAGGCATGCGGTGAAACTTACTTGCATGCGATGTTTCTGGCTCTGGCGGGCGGTCTTGCCGTTGCCGTCTCCGGCGTCGTCTACGCGGAACCGCTGTATCGATTGCTCGGTGCCGAGCCAGCAGTCGTCGAGACAGGCGCGAGCTATTTTCGCATTTACATCGCTAGCGCGCCGCTAACATTGATGGTTTATAGCTCAGTGGGATTATTTCGCGGCATACAAAACACCAAGACGCCGCTCGTAATCGCGTTCGTGATTACGGCGATTCAGCTGGCGCTCGGCTACGGCATGATCTACGGCAATTTCGGACTGCCCGCGTTGGGGCTTGTCGGCGCCGCGCTGGCCGCGTGCATTGCCCAGCTGGTCGGCGCCGCGGTTTATCTCGTGCTATTTTTGACGTCGAAACAAACCTTGGCCTATCGCGCCATTCCTTGGCGCATAAGCCTCGCGGGGCTACGTCCGCTGTTTCGCATCGGCCAAGACCTCGCAATCCGCACTGGCGCGTTGCGCTTGTCGCTGGTCTTCGCCACCAGCACTGCGGCGCGCATGGGCGCCGCGACGCTGTCGGCTTACGAAATCGTTTTTCAGATGTTTATGCTATGCTCCGACGTGATCGATGGTTTGGCCATCGCGGGACAAGCGCTGGTGGCGAAATATCTGGGCTCACAAGAACGTCAACGTGGTTATCGCATGGGCGTGACGTTGACGATGACGGGGCTCTTGACTGGCTTGATCTTCGCAATCGGGTTTTTTACGGCGTGGAATTCCATCGTCGCCGTTTTTACCACTAGCGACGAAATCATTGGGCGGTTAACCGGCCCCGTCGTCTTGCTGATCTGCGTGATCCAGCCGCTCAATGGCATTGTTTTCGTCTTGGATGGACTCCTCATCGGCGCGCGCGATACGCGTTATCTCATGTGGGCGATGGTGATCGGCGCCTTGGCGATCGCCGTGCCGATCTCCTACGCGTCGCTTCAGTTCGGCTGGGGCCTAAGCGGCATTTTGATCGGCATCAGCGCGTTGATGTCGTGGCGCTGTGCGACCAACGTCAGCCGATTTCTCAGCCAAAAATGGGCGAACTAATTGATCATTTGCTGAAGAAACGCTCTCTTTGTCGGGTGATGGCGAGACCTTCTTCGCCGCTGAACATCGCTGCGCTATCGTACGAATCGCCGAATATGTTATGGAAACTCCAGATGCGTGGAGGGAGGCGAATATGTTTCGTAAGAATATCTGTCACGTAATCCGCTAGTACACATGATTTTTACAAGGGCAAGACCGTGCGGATTCTCGTCGGCGCGTCGGCGGGCGGCGCGTTCGATACTTGGGGACGGATGATCGGCCGTCATCTGGGCAAGCAGATTCCCGGCAATCCGGTCGTGGTGGTGGAAAATGTCACGGGCGCGGGCGGACTGATACTCGCCAATCAAGTTTACAAGACGACCAGGTCCGATGGTTTGACGATTGCGACGTTCAATGGCGGTCTCCTGATGGGTCAAATTCTTGGCCGGCCGGGCATCGAGTTCGACGCGCGCAGGTTCGAGTATCTCGGCGTGCCGGCGAAGTTCGATTCTGTCTGCGCGTTCTCCAAAGCGAGCGGAATCATCAGTTTGGAGCGCTGGAAAACGTCGAAGACGCCGGTGAAAGTCGGTGGCACTGCTCCCGGCTCCAACTTGGTCGATATCCCAAAGGTTCTGATGGCGGTGTTAGGACTGCCGACGCAGATCATCACGGGCTACAAAGGCTTCGCGGAAATTCGCTTGGCGGTGGACGGCGGCGAACTGGCCGGCGCGTGCGGCGGTTGGGACGGATTGAAATTGCTCTGGGGCCGGCAGATCGAAGCGGGCGAGGTGGCGGTGGCGATTCAAACGCGCTCCCAGCCGCTCGCCGATTTACCCAAAGTCCCGGTGGTGATGGACTTCGCGAGCAACGACGATGATCGCCAACTGATCGAAGTCGGCATACAATTCCCTGCGCTTTTGAGTTTGGCCTATGCGCTGCCGCCGGGGACGCCGCCGGATCGCGTGCAGCTGCTGCGCAAAGCTTTTGCGGACACTTTGGTTTCACCGGATATGCTCGCCGATGTGCAGCGGGCGCGGCTCGTCGCCGATCCGGCGAGCGGCGAAGAATTACAAAGAATCGTCGACCGTTTGTTCAAGTTGCCGCCGGCGATCGCCGTTAAATTGAAGGAGATACTGAAATGAGTTTTCGCCAGCGATAAATTCGCGCCGCGAATTAACAACCGATAATATAGTCGAGGATCGAGGGATGGCGAGAAATTATCGCTACATTTCCGCTGACAGTCACTATGAGTCGCCGCCCGAGCACTGGACGCATCGGGTGGCCAAGCAGTATCGCGACCGCGCGCCGCGGCGCATTAAGCTTGCCAACGGCAAAGACGCATTAGCATTGGAAGGGAAGCCGCTGATCTACGGCGGCACGAGTTTGTTCGGCGGGCGCGCGCCGGAGATATTCGATCCGACGATCTTGGACTATGACAACACGCCGGGTTGCGGTTCGGCCAAGCAGCGACTGCGCGAACAGGATCAGGACGGCATCGACGCGGAAGTGTTGTTCGCTCTCGATGTGCGCAACTCGGCGATCCGTGACAAGGCCGCGCGCATCGCCGTGGTGCAAGGCTTCAATGATTTTTTCGCCGAAGAATACTGCGCCGTCGAGCGTGACCGGTTGCTCGGCATGGCCGTGTTGCCGAACAGCGGCGTCGGCGAAGATATTGCCGAGATGGAACGGTGCAAGCGCATGGATTTGAAGGGCGCCTGGCTCAGCACCTTTCCCAGCGGCAAAAGTTTTCCAACGGCTGAAGACGACCGCTTCTGGGCCGCCGCACTGGATTTAGCAATGCCGCTGGTGATTCACACTGGTTTTCCAACCAAAGTCGGCTCCCGCGAAACGCCGCTCTTCAACTATCCGAAAGAACCGCAGGGCGAGCAGCGGCCGCCGACTGATTTCGTCCAGCGTTTCGCGCGCCAGGCGCCGCATCATTCCGGCTCGGTGGAAGTGAGCCAGATTATTATCGCCGGCGTGTTCGACCGCTTTCCCAAGCTGCAAATCTACTGGGCGGAAAATAACGTCGGCTGGCTGCCTTACTTCGGCGAACAGATCGACAAGGAATACGAGACCAACCATTTTTGGGCCGAGCGGCAAATGGGTCTGCCGCGCTTGAAGCGCAAGCCTAGCGAATATTTGAAAGAGAACGCCCACTGGGGATTCTTCGAAGATCGCATCGGCATGAAACTGCGTCATGAGATCGGCGTCGACCGGATCATGTGGTCGACGGACTTTCCGCACATCGTCACGCGCTGGCCGAATTCACTAAAAGTTTTGGACGCACAGATGACCGGCGTGCCGGATGACGAGAAGCGAAAAATGGCGGCGGAGAACGCGATCAAGTTTTTTCATTTGGATCATTCGGAGGATTAGCCGCAACGAACGCAAAGGTCGCAAAATAATAAATCGGACTATTTCCCGCAAAGGCGCCAAGGCGCAAAGGGCAAGCGTTGTCATTTCGAACGGAGAGGGAAATCTTTCTTAGATCCCTCGCATTCGCTCGGGCTGACAGGCCTCTGGCATGTCACTTAGCGTCTTTGCGGGAGCAATTCCCGAATCCGAGAGTATCAGGGTCTCGGACTATTGGCCGCAAAGAACGCAAAGGGCGCAAAAGGGAATCGAAATTGTAGGGGCAACCCCCTGTGGTTGCCCTCCTTATCGGCCCGCACAAAGGAGTGAGTCATGCTTTTAGTCCGCATGTTCGCAATGCTGACGGCTGTTGCGATCGGCTCCATTCTTCAACTCGCCAGCGCTTCCGCGCAAACCAAGATCACCATCGGCGTGGCGGCGATGAGCCCGCGCACGATTCCGCTGCTTCTCGCGCAAGAGCAGGGTCTGTTCGCCAAGCAGAATATCGACGCGCGCATTGTCTTGATCAAAGGCGCGCCGATCTTGGTCGCGAGCCTCATCTCCGGCGATCTCGAGATCGGTTACACCGGCGGCACATCAGTGCTGGGCGCCGCGGCTTCCGG
>JAERMN010000293.1 GCA_016844625.1 Deltaproteobacteria bacterium | reverse complement strand
GCTTCAACCCGCGCAACGACGCGTCGCAAGGTCGGGTCGAAGACCACGGCATGAACTTCTTTGAAGTCCTGCGGAAAAAGCTCGCGCAACCACTCTTCTTTAACCGCCGTGGCGAGATTTAGTACGACGTTCAAGGCCCGGTCGCGGCTGCCACCGCTCTCCACTTCACGCACCTCCGAGACGACGAAGAGCGGCGCTTTCACCACGCTCGCGCGCGCCAAAGTTCCACGCCGGCCGTGGACCAACTCGCAACGTAGCGAAGCGGCATCCAAACGCTTGGCGAGCTGGTCGGAGAAGCCCGCCAGCACACAGCGCTGCACGGCAGCATTATCGAATGGCTTCTCGCGCGTGTCCAAGCTCTCTTCGGCGGCGATGCGCAAAAATTGTTCGAATAATGGCCCGACCTGACGCGCTGCTTGGGCGTGAATGCCCATGCGCCGGCAACGGTCAATGTGAAAACCGTTACGTTCAGCGTAGCGCCAGGCGCGCATGAGGACGAAAAAATCCGACTCGGTTTCCGCGCCGAACAAATCGTCGCGCGGCTCGCCCGTTGGTTTACCTTGCCTGCGCACGAGCAAGTCCCGCTCCTGCGTCAATGCGGCGATCAACGCCACCGGCCGGACGCAATCGTAGTCCTCGGCGGCCAAGAGCATGCGCGCGTAGCGAGGATGGGCTGGAAATGCGAGCATGCGTCGTCCGAGCCTGGTGATGGCGCCCGTCGTGGCGTCAATGGCGCCCAAGTCGGAGAGCAACGTCTCGGCGCGTTCCAACGCGCGTGCGTCAGGCGCTTCCAACCAGCGGAATGTCCGCACATCACCGACGCCGCTCGCCTTGAGTGTGAGGACCACTTCAGCGAGATCGAGCCGTTTCACTTCCGAAAGTTCCTGAGGCGCGCGCCCGTTCTGCTCATGAGACGTCCAGAGTCGCAGGCAGTGTCCGGCTGCGGTGCGGCCGGAGCGGCCGGCTCTTTGATCGGCGGCGGCCCGGCTGATTTTTTCGATGAGCAACGTGTTGATGCCGCGATAGGGATCGAAGCGGGGAATGCGCGCCAGGCCGCTATCGATCACTAGGCGCACACCGTCGATGGTGAGCGAAGTTTCCGCGACGTTGGTCGCAACGACGACTTTGCGCCGCTCATGGCGCGCCACGGCGGCATCCTGTTCGCTCGCCGGCAACTCGCCGTGCAATGGCAACACGACGAACTCGTGCCCGAGCGCGTCGCGCGCCGCTTGCACGGTGCGCGCAATCTCATAAGCTCCCGGCATGAAGATGAGCGTGTCGCCTTGGGGATGGTCGCGCACGAGGCGTTGAAGTTCTCTCACCGCAAGTCCCCAAACCGGCGCGTCGCCGGCAGGTTTGCTGAGATATTCGATGTCGACCGGATAAGTGCGCCCCGCCGAGGCCAACACCGCGCAGGGCTGGAGATACTTTTCCACCGCCGCGACAGCCAACGTTGCCGACATGACGGCGATGATCAAATCAGGCCGAGTTGATTCCTGGATCTGCAGCGCGCGCGCCAGAGTGATATCGCCGTAGAGATGCCGCTCGTGAAACTCGTCGAAAAGGATGGCGCTCACACCCTTCAATTCGGGATCAGCCAACATCCGGCGCAACAGCACGCCTTCGGTGACGTAACAGATGCGCGTGGCGGCGGAGGTAACCTTGTCGAGCCGCATTTGATAGCCGACCTCGGCGCCGAGTTTTACACCGCGTGCTTGCGCGACCCAAGACGCCAGCATGCGCGTTGGCAACCGGCGCGGCTGTAAAATCGTCACTTGGCCACTGCCCAGCAAGCCGCCATCGAGCAGCATCTGCGGCACCTGAGTCGACTTCCCCGACCCGGTCGGTGCGGTGAGAACCAACCGCTTCTGCGTGGCCAAGGTTTTGAGCACTTGCTGCTCGATTTCAAAGATGGGTAAATCTGCCGGTCGCATCGCTAGAGATTATCCTAACATAATCGAAGAACGGTTGCGGTCAAAGCAGCGTCACCAGGATCAAATTGCTCGCGGGCCGTTTGTATAAAGGGGAAGATTGCGGCAAGAAATAGAGTCGAGTCCTAGAAAGCTTGCTCAAACGCATCGCACCGATCCAATCCCTTGAGAGAGACCGACTGATTAGCCATGCGTAAACCAATAATCGCCGGCGCCGTGTTGGCTGTAACTAGCGTTCTCATCCTCGCCGCGTTGAACGTCAACTATCTAGTCCGGCGCAACAAAGATTATTTGCTTGGCCGGCTGGCGCAGGAGTTTGGGCGCAAGATTTCCGCGGACGAGATCGAGGTGACGTTCAAGCCTTTAGGCGCGCGTTTTGTAAATTTGGCCATCGCCGACCCTCCGGCGTTTTCCGCCGACGACTTTGTGCGCGCTAAGAATTTTCAAGTCGAGCTTCGGTTGCTACCTTTGCTCATCGGTCAGTTGCGGGTCGCAAAAGTTGTCCTCGAGTCGCCGGTCGTCACGATTGTTCGCGGCACCGACGGCAAATATAACTTCGAGAGCCCAACCAGCGTTGAGAATGGCGCTGAGAACAGAACGGATCGCAGCAAACCACCATCGGATGGGAATCGAGATGGCGAGCTCTTTTTAATTACTTCGTTAAATATTTCCGATGGCACGCTGCGTTATCGTGATCTCAACAGCGGCGGCGAATTAACGGTGACGCAGATCAACTTGAAAGTGAGCGACATCGAAAGGGACGAGCCAGTTGAGATTCAGCTGGACGCCGCGGTGATGACCGCTAAAACCAACCTAAAGTTCAACAGCCGAGTCGGCCCGATCGCAGGAATTCTAGACTATCGCGATTTCCCCGTCGACGGCAATATCGACGCTGATAATCTCGATTTAGGCAAGGTCAACCGCGCCCTGCCGCAGTTCAGAAAGGCATTGCCAAGACATCTTCGCTTTGACGGCATCTACGACATCAAGGATCTCAAATTCAAAGGCACATGGCACAACTTATCGCTCAAGGGCGCCATCAGCGGAACCGACGCATCGGTTCGTTTTGAGTAGCCGTCGTCCAAATCAGGGCCGCACCCGAAATTCGGATTATCTCGCGCCAAGACGCTAAGGCGCGAAGTAAGAACAATTGTTTCCGAACTTGGCGTGCTTTGCGCCTTGGCGCGAATCAATCCCGGCTTCGAGCGTTTCAGGTCACCGAAAAATTTGCGCGAGCTGCGCAACCTTTCAACTGTACTGCTAGAGAGAGGTTTCGTCGTAGCTCGACAGGCAACGATCGACGAGCGCTTCCGCCGCCGCCCAATCGAAGTTGCGAAACTCGCGCATATGAATCGCCGCCGGCTCGCCGGCGTAGAACATCTCGTACTGCAGATGACGCGAGCCGAACTCTGAACCGATCGCGTCCCACAGGAGTTTTAATAATTTCACCCGCTCGTGTCCGGTCGCGCGCGGCCAGCGCACGTAGCGCTCGATGTCGGCCGCGGAGCTGGGCGCGCGCAACTCCTCCACCGTCGCTGGTAACTGGATCAGGTTGCCGCCCATGAGCCCGCGGATTTGGTTGAGCAGTACCGGATACATTGCCTGCTGGTAGACCTGGCTAGCGTAGAGCAGAGAATCCTTCGGGCGCATCACTCCGAATTGGTCGAGCTCCGCCGCCGCCTCGGCGCCGAGTATTATGCCCTCCACGAGCGAAACTCGCGTGGCGAGGTCACCGAGTTGGGCGAGGATTTCGCTTGCGGCCGAGCGCTCGCTCAGATCCATGCAGCGTTTTACCAACCCGACCAGAAACTGCAACTTGGCCCACGACCGGATATGCGACTGGGTGTTGCCCAGCACATGCGCCGCGGTCATGCTGAACTGCCCTGCCGTGAGCTCGATGTTCTTGTAGATAAATACGTCTTCCCACGGCACGAACACATCGTCGAACACGACCAACGAATCCGTTTCGTCGTAGCGGCTGGACAACGGGTAGTCGAACACGCTGGTGGGCCCGAGCGCGTAGGGCCGGCGCGGATAGAGCTTCAAACCGGGCGCGCCATTCGGCACTACGCAGGAAATCGCATAGTCTTCGTCGCCAGGCCTGAGCGGCAAGATGACCGTGACGAATATGTAATCGGACATCACCGAGCCCGTGCCAAGCATCTGCGCGCCGCGAATGACGATGCCGTTGTCGCGCTCGGCGGCGGCGCCCGCGTAGAGATAAGGCTCGGCCTGCTGGTGCGCCGGCTTGGCGCGGTCGATCGTTGGATGGACGATGACGTAGCTCAAGTACAGATCTTCGTCAGCAGCCTTGGCAGCGAAGCGCAAAAGGTTATCGGCGAACCGTTGCCCCCCACGCGCGTAGAACTCAGGCGAACCCGCGAAGGCCGCAAAGAATGACGCAACATGATCGGGCGAGCGCCCCAGAAAACCATGGCTGGCATCCGCCCAGAATTTGATCGCGCGCCGCCGCGCCGCCAAATCCTCGCGCGTGCGTGGCACCAACCACGACTTGTTGATCGGCCGGCCATCGCGCGGCGAGGGATAAGTCATCAACTCGCGGTTGGCCGGATCGTGGGCGAGATCGTAGAGCCGTGCGACGGTACGTATCCCGGCGGCGAAGGCCGGGTGCGTCGTCACATCGGCCACTTGCTCACCGTTTAACACCACCGTCCGCCCGTCGCGCAGACCGCGCACATACTCGTCGCCACTCCGAGTCATATTGCTCCCTTCTTCACGCGCCGTGACCGCGCCAACATGGCTACGAAAAAAATCCGAAATCCGAATATCGAAAGAAGCCCCGCGGACCGGAACGGACCTGTTTGGAATTTTGAAGACTTAGTTTTGGTCATTCGGATTTGTTTCGGATTTCGAGTTTCGAGCTTTTCCCCCGGCTGTATTTGGTTAGTAACGCGTTCCCCGAATGCTGTCACCCAAAGTTTGGCACGACAAATTTCGCCCCATGCGAATCGCTGCTTCAATACTTTGGTAGTAGCCGGGAAGCTGAACCAGCGTGCGATAGCCCATACGCTGATAGAAGAGCTGTGCTCCTTGGTTCCCCGCGCGCACTTCCAGAGCGACA
>JAERMN010000292.1 GCA_016844625.1 Deltaproteobacteria bacterium | reverse complement strand
GACGCGGGCGGTGGAAAAGCGTCATACGAGAAATCCTGCGTCGGTTGTCACGGAGCCGATGGCAAAGGAAACGAAAAAATGGCGACTATCCTTGGTGAAAAAACTCTTAGCATTGTCGGCAAGGACACGACTAAGAAGTCCGACGAGCAGTTGCTGAAAGTGATCGCCGAAGGCGCTGGCAAAATGCCGGCGTCCAAGCTCACCAAGGCTGAGCAAAAACAGGTTCTGGTTTATACCAGAACGCTGGCGAAATAACCGGGCAGTCTTTAGTTCTGTCAGTTTTAGTTGGCGGAGCCGCCAGTAATATCCGCAGGCGGCTCCGCCCTAGTCTCAAGAAATTTTGGCAAAAAGAGTGAAGACCGCTCTCGACTACGGATCTTCACGACGGCTCTTGGCTAAATTACCTCTCTAGCCTGGTTCGATAATCAAGCCCAACTGGATTGAATAAATTGCCCACCTGTCCGCACTGGCGCGACGGTGGCATCCTGATCGTTGCGGTGGCACTTAGAAATTCCGATCGCTGATAAATTTTTGCACCGCCGTCATTTCGCCGATCCTTGGCTTCGGTTGTGTAACCAGGGCTCCATAGCCAGGGCGAGAATCGAACCTCGCTCTTTTTGCATTCGTCGCTTCGGTTGGGGTATACCGTCGGTAAGAAATATGGAGGACACTAAGCGATGGCTAAACTACCAAGACCGTACGAACTTTTTAAGCGTGCCCATCCCGAACTTTGGCAGGTTTACGACCAGCTCGGTGCATTGGCGCATGCAGCTGGCCCGTTAGATAAGAAGGGCCGTGCGTTGATAAAATTGGCGATGGCGATCGGCGCGCGCATGGAAGGCGCGGTTCACGCCCATGTGCGCCGAGCTCTCGAGGATGGCGCTACGGCTGCGGAGATTCGCCATGTGGCGCTACTTGGATTGACCACTTTAGGCTTCCCATCTACGATGGCAGTGCTGACTTGGATCGAAGATGTATTAGGATCCCAACGAGCCAAAAAAAAGCGATCATAATCGTCTTCTCGTTCTTTGCCGCGGCGGGACGCCGGTGGCGAGTTTGGGCTTATCTATTTAAGGACTTTAACAGAACGAGCAGTGATAAGTTCATGATTCCTGTACTTAAACAGATCCCAAGATCTATCGGACGTAACGATCCAAAGCGAAATACCTCTCGGAGATAGGGGACATAAAGCACAACAATCAAGAACCCTAAAGCTCCGCTGACGACCCACCAAAAAGTGCGGTTCGGCGTGCGCAGCGCGTGAAAAATGTTGCGCGACCAAGACCGGTTGATAAAGACCAGTGTCACCACGCCAAAGATTAGAGTTGCGACTGTCAACGCGCGGGCTTCAGTTTCTCCATAGCTCAATAGAGCGCGATACCGCGTTTAGCATTCCTACCCGACAAACGAACGAAGGAGGCACGATATGAAACCAAGAATTCCTCAGCCTTTGAAATTGGAACATAAAGAACTGCACGCCGAGCTTGTGCGGGCGACACAAGCGGGCGGCAGGACGGCAGCAGCGGCAAAAGCTGTCGCAAAAGTTCTCCACGCTCATTTCGTTAAAGAAGAGGAATTCGCCCTACCGCCCATCGGCTTGTTATCTTCATTGGCCCGGGGCAAAGTCGACCGGTCGATGCGCGCTGTTCTTGCTATGACCGATCGTCTGAAAGCGGAATTGCCGGAAATGCTTCGGGAGCATAAAACCGTTGTGACCGCGCTTAAAAAATTAATCGCGGCAGCAAAAAGAGAAAAGAAGCCAGAGCACGCCCGTTTTGCTGAAAAGTTGATGCTGCATGCAAAAACGGAAGAGGAAGTTCTTTATCCCGCCGCGATATTGATCGGCGAATATCTCAAGTTAAGATTGGGTCGGTGAATTGCCATGCAAGATCGAACTATGAGGCGCAACTGTGGCAGATGACTCCCGGACTACCGAATCCCTTTCACCTTGGTGGAGACACACCGTTATCTTGACGATGATTGTGGGTTTCACCATCTTGATTTGGTTGTCGGCAAAAACCTATCAAGATGCTCCGCCTATTCCTCAGCGGGTCGTCGGACCTTCCGGCGAAACGGTTTTCACGCGGGAAGATATCATGACAGGACAGAGCGTATTCCTAAAGTACGGTCTGATGGACAATGGCACCATCTGGGGCCATGGCGCCTATCTTGGGCCTGATTTTTCCGCCGCCTATCTGCACGCGCTGGCCGTCGATGCCAACGAGATGCTCGCCAAACAGAAATACGGTCGCTCCCTGGCTGAGCTTTCCGCGGCGGAACAAAGCGCGGTAAGCGCGCAATCGCAACAGCTTTTGAAACAGAATCGGTATGCTGTCGACTCACTGTCGCTGGGCTTCACGGAACCGGAAGTTTTCTCTTATCGGCGCCAGATCGAGACGTGGACTGGCTATTTTTCGGAGCCTGGCAACAACGCCGGATTGCCGGCAAAATATATACGGGACGCCCAAGAGATCAGCCAGCTCACGGCGTTTTTCGCCTGGACGGCGTGGGCGTCAGTCGCCAATCGCCCCGGGAAATCCTACTCGTACACCAACAACTTCCCGTACGATCCCATGGTGGGCAATACGCCCACCGGTGACGCGCTGCTCTGGAGCGCGCTGAGCCTCGTTGCTCTGCTCGTCGGAATCGCTGCCGTGTTATTCGCCTTCGGTAAATTCGATTATCTCGGCTGGAAGGGGAAAAGCGAGCATATCCATCCGCAGATGCTGCCGGGGACGACCTCGGCGAGCCAGAAGGCGGTGATTAAGTATTTTCTCGTCGTTTCGTTGCTCTTCTTAGCGCAGGTTGTCGTCGGCGGCGCGACCGCTCACTATCGCGCCGAGCCCGGCGGATTTTATGGCATCGATATATCCGGATGGTTTCCCAGCCATCTCGTCCGAACCTGGCATCTTCAGTTGGCGATCTTCTGGATCGCCACCGCGTATATCGCCGGCGGATTGTTCCTGGCACCTGCTCTCGGTGGCAAAGATCCTGCCGGCCAGGTCAAAGGTGTCCATCTGTTGTTTGTCGCCTTGGTCATCGTGGTCGCCGGCAGTCTGCTCGGCGAGATGCTCGGCCTAAACCAAATGTTGGGAAGCCTGTGGTTTTGGTTTGGCCATCAAGGCTGGGAGTATCTGGAGCTCGGTCGCGCCTGGCAGATATTGCTGGCTGCCGGGCTGGTTTTCTGGCTCGTCTTGTTATTTCGAAGCGTGGCGCCGTCGCGGCACGACCCCGAGCGGCGCGAGATCACTGCGCTGTTTTTGTATGCAGCCTTGGCGATTCCGTTATTTTATCTTCCAGCCCTGTTTTTCGACAGCACCAGCCACTTCTCGGTGGTTGACATGTGGCGATTCTGGATCATCCATCTTTGGGTCGAGGGCTTTTTCGAATTGTTTGCGACCGTGATGGTGGCGGTCATCTTCTATCAGTTGGGGATCGTTTCCCATGTCACGGCGGCGCGGGTGGTCTACCTGGACGCGATTCTCTACCTTGGCAGCGGCATTGTCGGCACCGGACACCACTGGTACTGGACCGGACAATCTAACATCACGATGGCCCTGGCGGCGATGTTTTCCGCCCTTGAGGTCGTGCCGCTGACGTTGCTCACTCTCGATGCCTGGGACTTCGTGAAATTGAGCGGCGGCAAGTGCGACGTTTGCAACAAAACCATTTCGGTGCCGCACAAATGGACTTTTTATTTTCTTATGGCTGTCGGCTTTTGGAATTTTGTCGGCGCCGGGGTGTTCGGTTTTCTGATCAATTTGCCCATCGTGAGCTATTTTGAAGTCGGCACCATGCTCACCCCGAATCACGGTCATGCCGCGATGATGGGTGTGTTTGGCATGCTAGCAATGGCGCTATTGGTTTTCGCCTTGCGCCAGGTATTGACCGATGCTCAGTGGGCGACGCCGGAAAAATTTATCCGGGTTTCTTTTTGGGGACTCAATATCGGCTTGGCGCTGATGGTCGTGATCAATCTCTTCCCCGGTGGCGTGCTTCAGCTTATCGATGTCTTGAATCACGGATATTGGCACGCCCGGAGCCCGGCGTTCTTGACCGAAAGAATCGTGCGTTACATCGAGTGGGCCCGTCTGCCGGCAGATGTCATCTTCATTTTTGCCGGGGTAGTTCCCGCGGTTGCCGCCAGCGGATGGGCCTACATGTCGATGAGGCAATCTCCTGTCCGTAAATCCTAAAGGACCCGATGTTTTCACTCTGCCGCGGTAACTTATCTAAAGGACGCTGACATGCCTGGAGATATTTTCCGTTTTCTCGCTGACGACCACGCGCGTCTGGATGCTTTGCTCCAGCGCGCTGGCGCCAATCCAACCGCCATCGATCTTTCGGCCTACGGCGAATTCCGCGCGGGTTTACTCAAGCACATCGGCATGGAAGAAAAGATCCTCCTGCCGGCAGCGCAAAAACGGCGCGGCGGCGAACCGCTTGCCGTTGCGGCTAAGCTGCGCTTGGATCACGGCGCGCTTGCTGCCCTACTAGTGCCGACACCCACACAGGCGATTGTCGCCGCCATCCGCACTATTCTCGCAGCCCATAACCCCATTGAAGAAGGTCCCGGCGGTGTCTACGAAGAGTGCGAAAATGTCGCCGGTGTTGAGGCGGATCAAATTTTGCGCCAGTTGCGAGATGCTCCAAACGTAAGAGCCGTGCCAAACTTCGATGGGCCGAACGTGATAGAGGCTACGCGGCGGGCGTTGACGAAAGCCGGTTACAATCTAAGATTGTGAGAAGAGCCTCGATTGTTGTGGTTTGGTCCCGAGTGCGACTGACGCCCTCGCGCGTACTTGACGATCTCAAAACAGACCACGCTAAAAACTCCGGCGCTTAGACAGACAGCTAAATCACCGAAGGGCGGCGCGGCGAAGCGAAAGACATCGCGCAAATAGGGAACGTAAAGAACCATCGCGAGAAAGGACAAGGCGCCGCAGGTCACCCACCAGTAGGCTCGGTTCGGCGCGCGCAGCGAATCAAAGATGCTCGCCGAGCGCGAACGATTGACAG
>JAERMN010000291.1 GCA_016844625.1 Deltaproteobacteria bacterium | reverse complement strand
CTGGAAATGACCGAACCGATTAGCGATCCCCAGCCCGGCCCCGCCGAAACCTTGGAAAAAAAAGAAATCCGCGAACATGTGCAGAAGGCGTTAAATAATTTAGCGCCCGATGACGCTACCGTGATTCTGTTGCGCGATCTTCAAGACGTGTCCTATGAAGAAGTCGCGCAGCTGTTGGAAATACCCGTAGGAACCGTCAAGTCGCGCTTGCATCGCGCTCGCCAAGCGCTTAAGACTGAACTGGCATCCTACTTCTACGCGGGAAGGAAGGCAGTATGAACTGCGAAGAAGTCGCAACTCACTTTTCAGATTATCTCGATAAATCGCTCGATACCGCGACCATGACCCGCGTCGCTACCCATGTTATCGCCTGTCCGCTTTGCCGCGCTGAGTCCAGCGACCTAGCCGATTGCATTGAGCAAGTTGCGAGTCTGCCGGCGCTCGACCCGCCGCTCGGCTTCGCCCAGCGCGTCATGGCGCATGTCCGGGAGGTCGAAGAGAAGCCGAGCATCTGGCAATGGCTATTTCAGTCCTGGAGCAAAAGCATTCCGCTGCAAACGACCGCAGTGGTGATGATCGCGGTCCTGGCCGCGTTTCTGTACCAGAAAGACGAGCCGCTAAAACAAAATGACTCGATGAATTTGGCACTGCAGTCGGCGGCGCCTACGGCGACAGCGGAAAATGAGCGTGCACTGACCAGTGAATCATTGACGCCACCGCCAGTAGATTCGCTCGCTGAAAACAAACTAAAAACGGCCGTCCAAGGACCAGCTGAAATTACCAAGCCACTAGCTGATATCGCCTCTGCAAAACCGCTATCAAGATTGTCGGCGCCAAGCGAAGTGCCACAAACGCCAGCGCCGCTAAAAGCTGAAGTTGAATCGCGTCTCGAAGAGAAAAAAGAAGCAGCGAGAAAGCCGCCCATTCGCGCACTGGAAGTTACCACCGGCCGCGAAGCCAGCGGTGTGTTTGGTTTCGGCCCTAGCCTACCGCTCGGCGAGATGCGGCAGCTAGCTCCGCGCTCTGTGCCGATGGCCTTAGAAAATTCTTTGCCACTCGGCGATCGCACCACGGATTTCGAATTCGTCGTGCGCCGCCGTGCGGCGCAGCGTCGAGACCAAGCCGAGAGCGCCAGCGTCGATTCCATGCGGCAATCCGCGGAAAACGACGCCACGCCAAACATGGCGGCGCGCCGTCCGGCGCCACCAGCCGCAGCCGCACCAAAAATTGAGTCCTTCGCCGAGATCAGGTTCTACAACGTCGCACCTGAACACTTTGAGATATTCAAGAAAGAATTAGCGGCAGAAACGAATATCGAGTCCGAGTCTAAAGCCGCTGCCAAGGAAAAAACTGCCGCGACTCCAGCCGATCGCCCATTGTTGATCAAAGTAACCATCCTGCCACCCGACACCACAGCACCGCCGCGCTAAAACACCGCGAACCTTTTCTCGCCGCCGCGGTCTAACTCGGACAAGAAGCGTACAGTCCGATTCTCGACAGGCACGGAGGTGTTGCGATGAAAAAGGTTTTCTCTGCCCTCGTTCTGCTTCTCTCTGTCATTGGAATTTCGTCACTGCCTCTCGCTAGCGCCGCCAGCGCTCGGCTGGAAACGACCGACATCAGCACCGGCCTCAACGATCAAGAAAGTATCGCGGTCACGGTCTACAACAGCGATATCGGCCTGATCAAAGATATTCGTCAACTGACATTGCCGGGCGGCTTAACCGAACTCCGCTTTGGCGAAGTCGCGGCCAAGATCATGCCGCAAACCGTGCACATCAAATCGCTGACCCATCCCAATCAATTGCACGTCCTCGAACAAAACTACGAGTACGATCTGCTCACGCCGCGCAAGCTGCTCGACAAATTTGTCGGCAAGGAAATCATGGTGCTCAAAGAGGGCATCGAAGTGCCGGTAACGATTCTCAGCACCAATGAAGGTTTAGTTTACAAACTCGGCGGGCGCATTTTCACCGGCCAGCCGCATAACCTGATCTTCCCAAGCATTCCCAGTAATCTTATCTCCCAGCCGACGCTGCTCTGGTCCTTGGAGAATCGCAATACGAAGCCGCAGAAAGTCGAAGCGACTTATCTGACTCGCGGCCTCAACTGGAAAGCCGACTACGTCGCCGTGCTCGACAGCAAGGATAAGAATCTCGACTTATCTGGCTGGGTCACGCTCGACAATCAAAGCGGCGCGACCTATCAAAACGCGCGGCTAAAACTCGTCGCTGGCGATCTCCATCGCGTCGTCGAAGAGTACAAAGCGCGCGATGCGATCGCGGGACGGATGGAACTAGCATCCAAAGTGTCGTCACCGGCGCCATTCGCCGAGCAATCTTTTTTTGAATATCACCTGTACAGTTTACAACGACCGACAACAATCAAGAACCAACAGACCAAGCAAGTGAGTCTGCTATCAGCCGACCGCATCCCAGTACGCAAACGCTACATCTTCGCCGGCTCGCCGCAATATTTTCACAGCCGCTATACCGGGGTCATCCCGAAACAGAAAGTCGGCGTCTTCGTCGAGCTCGCCAACAAGAAAGACAACAACTTGGGCATGCCTCTGCCAAAAGGCACATTGCGCGTCTACAAAGCCGACGGCGACGACAGTCTACAATTCATCGGCGAAGACCGCATCGATCACACGCCCAAAGACGAGATGATCAAGATCAAAATGGGCGATGCCTTCGATGTTGTCGCCGAGCGCAAACAAACCGACTGGCGCAAAATCGCCGACAACCTATATGAAGCGGCCTTTGAAATCAGCCTGCGCAATCACAAAGACGAGCCGGTGGCAATCACCGTCATCGAACCGATGATGCGCGACTGGGAAATCCTCACCAGTTCGCACGCGCATAAGAAGATCGAAGCGCATACCGCGCAGTTCGAAATCCCCGTAGCGAAAGATGGCGAGACGAAGCTGACCTACCGGGCGAGGTATAAATTCTAGCGGAATGACAGATTTATAAACTGAACGAAGTAAACAAAGCCTCTGCTCCAGCAAGCTTGACAAAAACTCCACGCTCCTTCCGTCATTCCCGCGCAGGCGGGAATCCAGGTTTTGCTGACAAAACTGGACACCGGCTTTCGCCGGTGTGACGAATTTTTACTCGGTTAACGCAAACCGGATGCGCTGCTATCCGACAAATAGCGTGAACTTGGCGCCATTGAGATTGGTCAAGGGTTTGGGATTGAGCAGGCGCTTATCCGGTGAGAGCACGCGCTGCGCGATCTCCCAATTGACCGGCGGGAGCGGATTAAGCTGACTAATCTGATCGAGAGTGAAATATTCCGCATGATCGGTTTCATGGCCATCTGCCCTGGGTTCACCGCTAATTGGCCGCAATAAGAGAATCACATAAATCCCATTGCCACTGTCGGGATCGTAGCGGCTGCGCAGGCCGAGCACGGCTTCCACTTCAGCGATCACGCCGGCCTCTTCCTGAACTTCACGAACAACAGCTTGCTCGATCGTCTCATCCGGTTCGATGAACCCGCCGGGCAACTGCCAGTTGCCCCGACCATGGCGCGAGGCGCGCCGGATGAAAAGCAGCTTGTCATCGCGCACCACCGCGCCGCCGACGCCGATGTTATAGCCTGTGTTGTAACGTTCAGGGATTGCCACGTTGATTCTGCCTTCTCAATGGTTTTCGATCACGCCGGCAATTGAAATAACCGCTGCGCGTTCTTCCAGCGAATCAAATCTTTCGCCTCTTCTGAAATCCTGGGATTGTCGCGCAGCAGTCTAACATCCTCAAACTTCATCCGGCCGCCGGGATCGTCGTGGGGATAGTCGGTGGCGAAGAGAAATCTATCGGCGCCTAAAAACTCGATCGCCTCGACCAGCTCCGGCTCCTCGGTCTCAATGGTGAAGTAGAAATTATTTTTGAAGTAGTAGCTCGCCGGCTGCTTGTTCTTCTCCAGAAAAATATGCGCCGGATAGCGCGCGCGGGCGCGGCGCAGCCGCTCTCCGACGTTGGAAAGTTGGCGATTCGAGAGCGGCGTTTCTTGGTCGTCATAGTCGACCGGCGGTGACTCTAGGACCTTGTCGAGGCGCTCAACCAACGGTTTGATAAACGACGTGCCGGCCTCAGTGAAGATGAATTGCAATTTCGGTAAATCATCCAGCAAGCCGCTGGTGATCAGCGACACCAAGCTCATCTGCCCTTCCTGCGGCGCGAAAATATAGAGCCCGTCGCGCTGGAACGGCAGCAGGTTGCTGATGCGGTGGCCATGCTGCACGTTGTGTAAATATATCGGCACGGACAATTCTTGAGCGCGCTTGAAGAACGGCCAGATCTCACGATGGCTGCCCAACGGCTCGCTGTAGGCATGCTCTTTCACGGGATACACTTTGTCGAGCACGACGGAGCAAAAACCATTGTCCATCGCCCATTCCATTTCGCGGATCGAAGCTGGGACGTCCTGCAGCGGGATCAGCGCTACGCCTAGAATGCGGCCCGGATATTTTTTCATCAGGCGCAGCAGTGCTTGGTTGTGCGATCGCGCCATGCGGCAGGCAAGCTCGGGGTCGATCAAGTAAGACCACCAACCGGAAAACTGCGGCAAGACGACATGCTGCTCGATGCCGAGGCGATTATCGTAATCCGCCATGCGCGACTCGGGGTCCCACAGGCTTTTGAACATCGCGCCTGAGCCCGGCGCCAACAGCGGACTCGTCCCTGGCACCTCAGCTGGATAGCCAGGGAAATCGACATCGACGTAAAGCTCTTGGTCGTTGAATTGAAGTTTGGGCTTGATAGTTGCCAATTTGCCGTCGATGCCGTCAAAAGCGTCGCGCGGCATAAGATGGGTATCGCAGTCAATGATCACCATGGGCCTCCGAAGAAAAATCTCTCTTCGGTTATAAGTTGCCCACGATGACGAAGTCAAGAATGAGAAACCGGGAATGACAAACCGGGAGGGGAAGTTTAATTTCCGCCTCCCAGGATTTTTGTCTTAGCCAATCAGATAGATTTTTTAATTAGCCCAGTTTAGTCGCGGCCGTAACCCCA
>JAERMN010000290.1 GCA_016844625.1 Deltaproteobacteria bacterium | reverse complement strand
ATGGTGAAGATGGTTTGTAATATTATCTATCCTTCCCCTCCGAACTTGGCGTGCTTTGCGTCTTAGCGGGAGGAATATCCGAGTCCGAGGGTATTTGACGCCCGGACAATTTGCGCAAGCCGCGCAAATTGTCAACTATAGTAGTACAAAGATCACAAAGCTTCGATCGACAAGATCCTGCTGGTTCCAAAGAAAATCTTTTGCGTTCTTTGCGGCTAACCCTCCGTGTCCGAATCCCTTTTCTATGTGCCCTTTGTGGTTGATCTTCGTCTTAATGCAAATCATACAGCCGCGCGCAATTGTCCCACAGAGTTTTACGGCGGCTGGTGTCGCTCATGTCTTTGATTTCGAAGAACTCATCGAGCGCATGCGGGAAGTGAGCGTCAATATGGGGATAATCAGTGGAAATGAGAATGTTGTCATCGCCGACGCGTTTAATCACATCGGTGACCAACTCCTCGTCGGGATCGCAGGAAATAAAGCATTGCTGCAAAAAATATTCGCTCGGCTGGCGCGACAGCGGCACATCCGCCAGCGGGCCGTGCAACTTGGCGCGTTCGTCGAGGCGATAGAGCAACCACGGCAGCCAAGCGCAGTTGCCTTCGAGAAACGCGACACGCAGCTTGGGAAACTTCTCGAGCACGCCCCCGGCGCAGAAACAAGATACCGCTTGGATTAGCTCGACTGGATTGCGCAGCGCCAGAGCGACGATGTTCGCGTTCGGATGGCCGAAGAGCTTATTCGCAACCTGATCCTGCTTGGGCCGCGCCGGCGGATGAAAGCATAGCGCCACGCCGAGCTTTTCGATCTCGGCCCAAAGCGGATCGAAGTAGCGGTCATGGATGCGTTTACCGTTGATCGGCTCCGGACAAAGCGACAGTGCGCGGATGCCCAATGTATTGACCACGCGCCGCACTTCATCGACCGCCAGGTCAACGTCATGCAAAGTGATCAGCGCCGAAGCTTTGAGCCGCTGCGGGTTAACCTTGCAGAACTCGGCGATCCAATCGTTCCAGGCTTTGCACAGATCGTTGGCGTACTCCGCTGCCAACGTCTCGTCACAGTGCAGCGGCGAGGTTCGGAACAACACCGCGACATCCAACCCTTCCCGGTCCATCGCTTCCACTTGCGATACCGCATCGTAATCACGCGCGACTGCGAAGTCATAACGGTCGGCGACCTGCTTTTGCCCATGATCTATCACGTCGGTGATCGCCCGTAGCGTTTCCTTTCCGCCGCTTAGTTTGAACTCGACCCGGCCATGCTTGCCATTACGCTGCCCGCGCGGAACCCGTTCGCCCCATTTAGGATTCATGTACTTCTCGTACAGATTCGCCGCGTCGTAAACGTGCATGTCGCTGTCGAAAGCGCGAAAACCGTTCTTCATGGCAACCCCCAGAGAACTGGAGTGATGGAGTGTTGGAGTACTGGAGCATTGTCTTAACCCACCACTCCATCACTCCATTACTCCATTACTCCAGCCTTACTTCTTGATCCCCAACTCCTTTTGCACTTCTCGAATAATGTTGAAATCCGCGACTTCGCTGTTTGCCACTGCTCGTTCGATCTTCATCGCCTCGCGGCCCTGGTCGATGACGAGCTTGAGCCCGCTTTCCGAAATGCCGCCGTCTTCGCTAAAAATCTTCCACGTCGAATCGTAGGTCGCCGCGGCGCTCTCGCGGTCGACTTTGATCCAATCCATCATGGTTTGCATGGTCCCGTCCCGGTTCGAGCGCACGTATCGATTAGCGCGGAGTAGAGCCTTGGCCATGCGCTTCACTTCGTCCGGCCTCTCTTTGAGCTTTTTCAAGTGGGTTCCAAGGCCGGTGAACGGCATCTTGAAGAGCTCGTGGAAGCGTGACAACACGCGCAAGCCGCTGCGCTGCGCATCCGTGTCCGTCGGCGGCGACAGCACCGCGACATCGACGATGCCTTCCTTCAATGCCGCATAGCGCGCCCGCTCAGCGCCCAGCTGAATAATTTTCAGTTCCTTTTCCGGGTCGAGCCCGCCCTGTTTCATCATCATGCGCGCGGCGACATCGGACGTCGCGCCATAAGTGCTGACGGCCAGCGTCTTACCCTTTAAGTCTCGAATCGATTTGTATTCGGGCCGGGCGATCAACAAGTGCGTCGAGCTGTCCATGAAGCTGGCGACGACTTTCATCGGCATACCGCGCAGCGCGCCGCGCACCACCGATGCGAACACCATGGTGTAATCGATATCGCCGGTGCTGAGCGCCGTGATCGATACATTGGCGTTCATGCGGATAAGCTCGACGTCCAACCCTTCGTCGCGAAACATTCCCCGCTTGAGCGCCACCCCTGAGGTCAAAAAAGACACATCGACAGCCGATATCGACAAGCGCACCTTATCAGCGGCCTCGCCGACCGCTGCCGAAATGAATAACGATAAGACTATAATCACTAAGTGATTCATCCAATCCCCTCTCGCCTTACGCCTGAGTCCTTCGACTCCGCTCAGGATAGACCGCGTCGAGCGGGCTCAGCGAGCCCGTAGCCCGGATGAAGCAGCGCGTAATCCGGGAATTCCTGGATTCCGTTTTACTCCATCCGGGCTACGACGTCTTCTCATTTATCGCGCGCAAATGGCTCTTCAACGGAGCGCGGGTTTTCTAACCTGCAACGATACGCGGACAAGAATGTCCGCGCTCCCTTAGACTCCGAACTTCGTGCTCCCTTCGACGGAGTTTATCCTGAGCGACCAAGGGCGTATGCCATACGCCCCTACGACGATCCCAAAGGGGGACAGGCAACTTTTTGCAAGAGCAAAAAGTAGCCAGTCCCCTTCCGACTTTGCGCCCTTTGCGGTTAATACTCCGAATTGCGGTTTTAGCTACGAAGCTCCTACAGATCCAACGTGTTCGGCGCGAATAGCCCTTCGTAGGTCAACTGCTTCTCCGCTAACCCTTGCTCGTACAGATAACCCATCAACGTCTCGACCACGTAGCGATTCTTTTCAAAGCCGTACGGCCAGGGATCGTCGCCGAGTATCCGCTGCTGCTCATCCACCGGGCCGCGAAACCAGGCAAGGCTAATTTTATACGGCGACAGATCGCGCAAGCGCGCATAAGCATCTTCCTTGGCGCGCTGAAAGCCCTTGAACAAACTGCGCGCGATCCAAGGGTGGGCTTCCCAGACATCTTGGCGCAACGCCACCGAGTGCATGATCGGAAAGATACCGGTCTTTTTGTAGTACTCGGCTTCGACTTTCGGCGAATCTTCGAACAAGCGCCGCACATGCGGCGGTGGGTTGAACAGCGAAGGGAATAGACTCGGAATCATGATCGCGTCGAGCTCGCCGTCGAAAAGCATTTGATCCGGCTTTTTGTCCGGCGTCAGATGCGTGACTTTGTAGCGCTTGGGCAAAGCCATTTCCATGCGCGAGTGAGGCACCCAGGTGAACCACTCGATGTCGTCGAGATTGACGCCGTACTCATGTTGCAGCGTGCCGCGGATCCAGACAGTCGCGGTCTGTTGAAACTCGGCCAGGCCGACGCGCTTGCCCATTAAGTCTTTCGGCTCGCGAATGTGGCTCTTGGTGTTGATGAAAATATAGGAATGGCGAAACGCCCGCGCCGGAAACACCGGGATCGCCGTTAGCGGTTTGCCGATGCTGCGCGCGATGATGTACGACGACAAGGAAATCTCCGAGGCGTCGAAGTCATAGTAGTTGAGCATGCGCGTCCAGATTTCCAAATGCGGCAGCACGAGCCAATTAAGCTCGATCCCCTCCGGCTGCACCGAGCCGTCGATCAAGGGATGGGTCCGATCATAATCGCCGCAAGCAAGTGTTAGTTGTAGTGACATATGAAAACCTTTCTATTCACCACGAAGACACGAAGAGCACGAAGTAAGAGATTAACCACAAAGGGCACAAAGAACACATAGGGCGCGCAGCGCGCCAGAACAAAACCCTTTGCGTTCTCTGCGTTCTTTGCGGTTAATGCTCCGAATCCGAATGTCTTCTAACTTTGTGACCTTTGTGCTCTTTGTGGTGAATTTTCTTCTTCCCATTGCCCCTACGAAAGTTTCTCGGCCCACTTTCCAAGTATTCGCTCGCGCAGCTCGCGGCTCGAACGCGATACTGGCGGAAATGTATCTTTCCACTCATACGGCCGCGTCGCGTCGATGATCGCCCGCGAGTTGAAACCCTTCTGGTCTCTCGGAATGATCGGGTCGAGCGGGCCGCTCCAACAGCGCCGTAAAATTTCAATATCCTGCACCGGATCCGAGCGCGTGCACACCGCCCACAAAACTTCGTTCAAGTTGGTCGGATCGATATCGTCGTCAACGACAATGGTGTAGCGGCCCAAATACGCCGCGGCATGACACTCGGTGGCGACCAAACCGGCTTGGCGCGCGTGGCCCGGATAGCGCTGCTTGATCGAGACGACAAGAAACAGATACGCCGCGCCCGCTGCTTCGTGATACCACACGCCGCGCACGTCCGGCACGCCCGCCGCTTCGAGATCGTCCCACACCAGCGCGGCTTTGAGCGGCGCGCGCCACTTGCGCGTGTAGCCGAGCAGGATCGGGTCGATACGATGCATGACATTGTGAATTTTCACGATCGGCTCCGGGCGCGACGAGCTGCCGTAGTAACCCGTCCACTCGCCGAACGGCCCTTCGATCTTTTCCGGCCCAGGTACGCATTCGCCTTCCAAAACAATTTCCGCCGTGGCCGGAATCGGCAGGCCGGTGAACTCGCCCTTGATCACATCAACTGGTTCACCCTGAATGCCGCCGATAAAGTCGTACTCGCAGACGCCGTAAGGCACTTCGAGCGCACCAGCGAGAAAGATCAACGGATCATGGCCCACCGAGATCGCCACTTTGAACGGCTCGCCGCGGGCAAACGCCTTGTCGCGATGAATCCGCCCATGGCGTCCCGGCGCGATGTAAAAGCCGACGGTGGTTCTCGTCGTGGATCATCACGCGCGCCGTGCCGAGATTGGTCCAGCCTTCTTCGGGATCATGGGTAATATTCACGCTGCCCGTGCCGATATATCTGCCACCGTCCAACTCGAACCAGCGCGGCGTCGGGAACTTGAGAATATTCACGTCCTTGCCGCGCTGAATATTCTCCAGCACCGGCCCGTCGCGCACGACACGCGGCGGAATATGTTTCAAAGCCTTCGAGCGCTGGCGCCACTCGGTGACAAATTCCATCGAAGTCATATTTTGCGCCATGCCCAAACTCAGTCCGAGCCGCTTGGTCGAGCCGAGCGAGTTGACCAGCACGCGATAGCCCTTGGGATAACCTTTGACGGAATCGAACAGCACCGCCGGCGAACTGCCGCGTTCGTTGACGATGTCGGCAACGCCGCCAATCTCCAAATCCCAATCCGCGCCGTCGATGTTTCGGATCTCGCCGATAGC
>JAERMN010000289.1 GCA_016844625.1 Deltaproteobacteria bacterium | reverse complement strand
AACTGAAAATAATTCTTGCCGATATTGGGACAGGGCCAAGCCCGCGCGCTAATATGAACCGATGAGCGAAACTTATCGTTACGATGCGGTGGTGGTTGGCGCGGGACCCAACGGCTTGGCGGCGGCGATCACGTTGGCGCAAGCGGGCCGGTCGGTGGTGGTTTACGAGGCAGAAGCGACCCCCGGCGGCGGCGCGCGCTCAGCCGAGCTGACGCTGCCCGGTTACGTTCACGATACCTGCTCGGCGGTTTATCCGCTTGCCCTCGGCTCGCCGTTTTTTCGCACGCTGCCGCTGGCTCAGCATGGCCTCCAATGGATTCATCCTGCGGCGCCGCTGGCGCATCCTTTCGACGATGGCACGGCGGTGGTCGTCGAGCGTTCGATCGATGCGACCGCGGCCAATCTGGGCGCCGACGGCGACGCCTACCGCCGGCTGATGAATTATTTCTGCGCCCACTGGGACGGATTGGCTGTGGACCTGTTGGCTCCGCCGCAGCTACCCCGTCACCCGCTATTGCTGGCGCGCTTCGGGCTTCATGGGATTCGCCCGGCAGCAAGCTTTGCCCGCAGTTATTTCAACAGCGTTCGGGCGCGCGCCGTGTTTGCCGGATTGGCGGCCCACTCCATGTTGCCGCTCGAAGCGCTCGGCTCAGCGGCGTTCGGTCTGGTCTTGGGAATTGCTGCCCATGCCGTCGGCTGGCCGGTGGCTCGCGGCGGCGCGCAAAGACTGGCCGATGCGCTGGTTTCCTACGCGCGCTCGCTCGGCGTGGAAATTGTTACCGGCCGGCGCATTGCCGCGCTTAGCGAGTTGCCGAAAGCGCGCGCGGTGTTATGCGATGTGACGCCGCGCCAGCTCTTGGCAATGGCCGGCAACCAGTTGCCGGACGGATTTCGCAAACGCTTGCAGCGTTATCGCTACGGCATGGGGGCATTCAAAATCGATTGGGCGCTCTCGGCGCCCGTGCCCTGGAAGGCCGCCGACTGCGCGCGCGCGGCCACTGTGCATCTCGGTGGCACGCTCGAGGAAGTCGGAGCGTCGGAGCGCGCCGCGGCGCGCGGCGCGCCCAGCGAGCGGCCCTTCGTTTTGGTCGCGCAGCCGTCGCTCTTTGACAAAACCCGCGCGCCGGCCGGCGGACACACGCTGTGGGGCTACTGTCATGTGCCCCATGGTTCTAACCTGAACATGGTGCAGAGGATCGAAAATCAAATTGAGCGGTTTGCACCGGGGTTTCGTGACCGGGTGCTCGCGCGCAGCATCAGGACGCCGGCAGATCTCGAACGGCACAATGCCAATCTGGTGGGCGGCGATATCAACGGCGGCGCGGCCAATCTCGGCCAATTATTTTTGCGCCCGACGATGAACCTATACAAAACCGCCGCGCCTGGGCTTTACCTGTGCTCGGCCTCGACCCCGCCCGGCGGCGGCGTGCACGGCATGTGCGGCCATTTCGCCGCGCTGCAAGCTCTGAAGGATGAAAGTTAGGCCGGATTATTCGCTGTAAAACAGCGATCGAGGCGCAACCCTTCCGGAACGAAGGCAAAACAGTTGTGCCTTGAAGATGCAAGCGGAGCAAGTTGCTTATGAGATCAGCAGTAAAAAAGGTCAAACATCATGCCGAGTGCCGAGCACAAAATGAAACATTCGCGCCGGTGCCTTCGTTCGACGTTTTAGTTCTTTGGGGGCACACCTCGATCGACAGAGTAAGGGAGCGCGGACATTCTTGTCCGCGTTCGATCGATGGCCGGTTAGAAAACCGACCCTCCTATTCGAAGATCATGCTGGTAAATGTCACCGCTGAGCCGGTATCCAGCGTGAATGCCTGACCGTAATGGAGATGATTGCCGCGCGCGCCGTCGAGCAGGTGAATCAGTGAATAGAGCGGTGCGAAGCCGCAAATTTTTCGCTTGTCCTGATCCTTCGCGATCTCATTGAAAAAACCCGGCGCGTCGAGCGCAGCGAGGCGATCGACGAGTTGGCGATCTTCAGCTTCGACCGATTTGAGAAACTCATCGGTGACCGGTTCCCGGTCGCCGAACTGCCGTCCGACGTGAGCGAGATCGACACCGGCGACAAAACAAATCTGCCGTGAATCGCAGTAAGCCATTTCCCGCAGCGTGTGCAAAAAAGTCCCAACGGCGACCGTCTGCTCCGGCAACGTTTGGCTCATCATCATTTCATGGAATGACGAAACCAAAATCGGCACGATTTTAAACGGCTTTTCCGGCTGGCCGGTCAACGCCGCGCGCTTCTGGGCAACATACTTCAAAAACAACACTTGGAATTCAATCGAATGCTCGCCGCGATGAAGATACTCATCGGTGAAACAGTCCTCGGCGCACTTAGCCTGCAAGCGGCTAACAAACTCGCCGTCGGTTTCAACTAAACCCAGAGGAGTTTCAAAATCCTTGCGTGTCAAAATGTAAGATGTCTGCCCGCTGCAATGCGACGTGCCGAGAATAATGTAGAGATCGGCGCCGGCGCTTTCCGCGAGCGCTTTGTAGGCCCAGGCGTAGGCCGGGCCGCCGCGGTGAAAATCGATGTGCGGCGCGACAATTGCTTTGGGCGCCTTGGGCGTCGTAGCGCCATTCACGGCCCCAGGAAGCCCAGGACCTTTCGGCGCGAGAAAATAACTATCGAGCTGCGCCGTCAATTCCACCGGCTCGTTCTTATACCCGCCGCCGACATGGGCTGGCGCGCGCGTTGGCAGCCGACAAAACTCCAACATCACCGCTTTGTGGTATTTTTGGAACCGTTCGCTCTCCAGGTAGTAGTGTTGATCGAGCATCTCGACGAAGCCTTTGAGCTCATCGCTCATCAGCAGAGCGCCGAAGCGTTGATTGTAGGCTGCTTGGATATCGATGAAAGAATGACGGCCGTCCAGATGCGCCAGCAAAAAATAACCGACGGGCGAGATGCCGATCGGCGTGGCGAGATTGAGCGGGTCTTTGAGATAGATTAGGGTTTTGCCGTCTTGTTGGACGGGAAAGGCTTCAATCGGGCGAATTCTCGGCTTGTCGTCCATCGTCGAAGTCAAAGGCAAAAGTGGATTTGTTCTTGACCACGCTGATTTCAGCGTGGAACCGTTAATATGGAGTCTCCAAAGGGGGTGAGCATCCCCAGTGCGATTTTTTAATAGGCGCCGGGGTCAATACCCCGGCCGCGAAGTGGCTTCGTTTATTGGTCTGGGCGAGTTAAACAATGCCGAGGCGCTGCTTCGCCTCTTCGGCAATCATGCTCGGATTCCACGGCGGATCCCAGACCAGATCGACCGTCGCGTCGCCGACGCCGTCGATCGCCATGATCTTCTGCTTGGCGTCCGCGGCGATCATCGCCCCCATGCCGCAACCCGGCGCGGTAAGCGTCATGGTCACCGCGACTTTATCGTCGGTCACTTCCACGCCGTAGACCAATCCGAGATCAACGATATTGACCGGAATCTCCGGGTCGTAACATTCGTGCAACGCTTCGTAGACCTGTTCTTTAGTGATCATATTTGCGTCTCCTGTTATAACCGCTGTCGTTCCAAGCCGCGAGCTCGACCTCTCTAGGTCGTGATGATTGTCGGGCCGCCTTTCTTAGCTCGTTCCGACGCGATCGAAAGCTGCCCCGCCAACTTCGCCGCGATATCGAGAAAGCTTTTGCTCACCGGAGAATCGGGATATTGCACCAAGATCGGCACGCCTTCATCGCCGCCTTTGCGTAGCGCCAGCGTGATTGGAATCTCGCCGAGAAAAGGAATCTGAAACCGCTCCGCGGCTTGCTTCGCCCCACCGCGGGCAAAGATATCATGCTCTTTATTGCAACCGTCGCAGACGAAGTAGCTCATGTTTTCGACCAGGCCGACGATCGGAATCATCACTTTGTCGAACATGCTTTTCGCCCGCACCACATCGGCGAGGGCAACAAGTTGCGGCGTCGCCACTAACAAGGCGCCGCTCACTTTAAGCTGCTGCGAGAAAGTAATCTGCACGTCGCCGGTGCCCGGCGGCATATCGACGACGAGATAATCCAATTCGCCCCAGTGCACATCGGCCATCAATTGATGCAGCGCCTTGCCCAACATCGGCCCGCGCCAGATAACCGCCTGGTCGGGATCGAGAAAAAAGCCGATCGACATCACGGGAATACCATGAGCCATCGTTGGCGCGATCTTCTGTCCGCCGTCGACGTCAATTTTCGTCGGTTCGCCTTTCACGCCCATGATAATCGGCACCGACGGACCGTAGATATCGGCATCGAGCAGTCCGGTCTTGGCGCCGTGCATTTTCAACGCTACGGCCAGATTAGCGGCGACCGTCGATTTGCCCACGCCGCCCTTACCCGCCGCCACCAACACGACATTTTTTACCGTCGGCAACAAATCGGTCTGGCCGGCGCCCGCCTTACTGCCGCGCACCTGCGCGCCAAAGCTTATTTCCAATGCGCTAATACCGGGCAGCGCCGCCAAAGCTTTCTTACAATCGGTTTCAATTGTTTCGCGCAACGGACAAGCCGGCGTCGTGAGCTCCACGGTAAAACTGACTCTGCCGTTGTTCACGCCGAGATTCTTGACCATTCCTAGACTGACGATGTCGCGGTGCAGTTCGGGGTCCTGAACCTTGCTGAGAGCCGCGAGAATATTTTCCTGAGTGATCGATTCCACTTTTGTCCTTTCGACGCAAAAAAACTATAGACTTATAAGGTCCATGATGTCAAGAATGCCGGTTGCGCTAACATCCAATCTCACGCGTCGTCTAATCGTGACGACAACGTGCGCCTCATCGCAGGCAAATCGTTAATCGTACCTTGCCGGCGAGCGGTACTTTTGCTAATATTCACATAACTACAAGTATTCCTAACCGCCATCACATATCAGGAGGTACGATGAAACGTTCGCTCGCTGCTATCATCATGGTTGTGCTTTTCGGCACGCTCGTGGGCTGTGCCGGCGGTAACTTGACCACTCGAGAAAAAGGCGCCGGCATCGGCGCTCTCGGCGGCGCGGCTCTCGGCGGCATTATCGGCGCGACGGTCGGTGCGCCGGGTGTGGGCGCAGCGGTCGGC
>JAERMN010000288.1 GCA_016844625.1 Deltaproteobacteria bacterium | reverse complement strand
GTTGCCGGTCATGGGTCGTATCGTCATAGCCATAGTATTCGTTATCGCCGTCGCTGCACAAAGCGCCTTGCTCGACCTCACTCCAGACGGTATTCGATTACCGGTTGCCGCTGTTCAACTAAGCAGATTGACCGAATTCACGGAATTCGATAACGCCGATCACCACCTTTTTTTCCTTGGCTTGTCGATCGTTCGAGCGGCAGCCGCCCTTGAGCGACTCGATCAAACGGTTTTCCTTCAGAAACTGCACCGAACACAACACTCCGACAGCGCTGGCGTGCCGCTCTACGAGAGGTACGCGGTCTGGCGCATCTGATTAATTCTCAGTGTCGCAGTCCTTCGCACCGGTTCGTCTCGCTGCCATAGCTGCGTGAGACGTTTCCGTTCATTTCAAGTCATACAGAAGTGCGAAAGCGCCCGGGCGCTTTCCGAGGAGATTACCGTGGACGACTTTCCGATTTGGCTAAAGCTCACCGTATGGGGCACGATTGGTCTAACCGTGTTGTACACTGCCTGGGGCATTGTTCATTCGATCCTGGCGTCTTAAATAATTATCCGGCAATGGAGAGCTGCGCATCGCTCTCCATTGCTTGGTCACGCGGTTTGTTCGCCCACCCTGAAACGTAAGCGCGCCGAACCACGCCAATTGCCGCTAACCCTCTGCGCCAAGCATGTCCTGAGCAACGACGAAGGGACGCCAAGGACGCCAAGTTCAGAAATCAATTTCCTTTCTTTGCGTGCTTTGCGCGAGATATTCCGAGACTAACCGGCGCGCGAAGCGCACCCTACGAAAACTTTTCCCCCGACCTTTGCCGCCTTGGCGCCTTTGCGGGAGATATTTCGATTTCCTTTTTGCGTTCTTTGCGCCCTTTGCGGTTAATTATCCGATTCCGAATCGTGTTTGGTTGCGGCTTTGCTGCGCTAGGATATTTGATGCTATAGGTTGTTGCTGTTACCGACTCGCGCGATCATATTGCTGAAGGATGCAATGCAATTTTATCGACTCTACGCCGGCGCCGACGGTCAATCGCATTTCGAGGAGCTGGCAGGAACCAAAGTAGCGGCTTTCTTCAACGAAACTAAACCGGCGACAAGCCACCTATTTCGCGACGACTTCGCGCCCCATATCGTTAACTTTCATCGCGCGCCGCGGCGCCGTTGGGTGGTCACGCTCGCGGGTAGCGTCGTGATCGGCCTGGGCGACGGCAGCAACAAGACCTTTTATCCCGGCGATGTTTTTCTCGCCGAAGACACCACCGGCCAAGGCCACACCGCGACGCCGACCAATTGGATAAGGCTCTACGTCAACGTGGACTGAGGGAGAATGGAGTAATGGAGTGTTGGAATGATGGAGTGATGGGTCCGGAAAAACCCAACACTCCAATACTCCATCACTCCAGTACTCCAATTGTTTAACACTCCATCACTCCAATTCGACGATCATGAAAAAACCAAACCACACCGGCAAGATCTTCTTCGTCGACACCACACTGCGCGACGGCCAACTGAGCCTCTGGGCGTCGAACATGACGACCGGCATGATGCTGCCGATGGCCGAGCGGCTCGACCGCGCCGGCTTCGAAGCCATCGAGATCATGTCGTCGGCTTTCTACAAGAAATGCGTGCGCGATCTGAAAGACGATCCCTGGGAGCGCATCCGACTTTTAGCTAAACGAATCAAAACCACACCGCTGCGCTCGATTCGGAGCCGTTCCATGCTGGCGTTTCAGTTGACCGCGCCGGCTATCGCCGATCTCTGGCTCGAACGATTGGCCGCCAACGGCATCCATGAACTGCGCACTTCCGATCCGTCCAACACGCCGCGATATTGGCGCCAGGCGGTCGATGGCGCCAAGCGCGTCGGACTGAAGACGATATTGAATATTATCTATTCGATCTCGCCCAAACACAGCGACGAATATTTCATTCAGCGAACCCGTGCAGCGGCCAAGCTCGACGTCGAACGTATCTGCTTCAAAGACCCCGGCGGCTTGTTGACGCCGGAGACCACACGCCGATTGGTGCCGTTGATTCTCCGCGAAGCGAAAGACAAACCGGTGGAGTTTCACACCCATTGCAACACCGGCCTCGGATCGATCTGCTGTCTGGAAGCGATCAAGCTCGGCATCACCTCGATCAATACCGCGCTCCCGCCGCTCGCCGACTCGTCGTCCAACCCGTCGCTGTTCAACGTCGCCATGAACGCGCGCGCTCTCGGCTACCAAACCATGGTCGATGAAGAAGTGCTCAAGCCGGTGCAAACTCATTTCAGCGCCGTCGCCAAGCAAGAAGATTTGCCGGTCGGCAAGCCGCTCGAATACGACGCCTGTCATCCGCTGCACCAAGTACCGGGCGGGATGATTTCGAATTTTCGTTTTCAGTTGGGCAATCTAGGCAAACTGGACAAGCTACCCGAAGTGCTGGATGAGGTTTGCCGCGTGCGCGCCGAGTTCGGCTACCCGATCATGGTGACACCCTACTCGCAGTTCTTTGGCGTGCAGGCCGCGATCAACGTGATGGTCGGCGCGCGCTACAAAGAAGTCACTGACGAGGTCTTGCTCTACGCTCTCGGCTTTTGGGGCGACGAGGAGGCGCAATCGATCGAAGCGAATCTAAAAGACCAGCTTTTGCAGAGCCCGCGGGCGCGTGAGCTGGCGAAGTTAAAAATTCCAGAGATGTCGTTAGCGGAATTCAGGGAAAAATTCGCCGGAGCGAACGACGACGACAAGCTCTTAAATTTCTTCGCCGGCGCCGAAGCCGTGGCGGCGATGAAAGCCGCCGGGGCGCCGAAAGACTATGGCGCCGCCTCGACTTCGCTGGTGACGCTGATCGAGCAAATCGCCAGACGTAAGGGACCCGTGCAGGTCTACATCAAGCGCGACGGCTTGACTCTAAAGTTGGAACGGCGCCAAAGGGCAGTCTAGCGCACGGCGGAAGCCTTAATGGCTGGACACCGGGGCGAGCGTAGCGAGATCAAGGGAGCGTTCAGAGCCGGCTGAACCATCGGCCGGCCCGAGTGGTAAAGAGTCTATTTTTGATTCACTGCCGGCCTCACCATTGGGCTCGCCGCAGTTGGTCGCATCCTCGGGAAAAATCACGCTGTCGTCAGACCCATTGACGATCATTCGCACCGCTCTCAAGCCACACTGTGCGCGCTGATCCCCCTCCTCGCTGGTCATCAGGCCCGCGCTCACCGGAGCCGCCGCCAACGTTGTTAGGATCACGCTAATCACCAAATTTTTCATCAAAATGCCCCCCATAACTCCAATCGGCGTTTATCTCAAGCCCGCAAGTAACGTGCCCGCTTAATTCCATGGCGTAAGCAAAAACTCCAAGGAACTTTTGGGCAGTACGGCGAAAATTTTTATCCCAGCGAATTACGAGATTTGTTGTTGTGGCCTATTTCTGTACTCCAGCCGGCCTCGACCGAGCTTGATTTGCCGGCCATTCAAGGGCTAGTTGAAGCTCATGCGACGGGCCAATCGCGCTGCGGCACTGCGCTCGGCGAACTATGTTTTGAGCCTCTGGCTATTTTTTAACCCCGCCATGGCTCGGGCCGACTGGGCCTGTGTGCCAGGCGAAACTTCGTGCAAAACGGTCTTCATCGTCCACAATTCGTGGCACGCCGCCATCGTACTTAGCAGAGGCGATCTCGGCCTCGATGTTTTGCCTGAGTTAAGCGACTTTCCCGGCGCGGAGTTCATCGAGTTCAGCTGGGGCGACAAGGATTACTTTCCCGATCCCAACTCAGGATATTTTGCCGCCATCAAAGCGGCGCTGTGGTCCAGCGGCAGCGTGATTCATCTGGTCGGCTTCAATGGCAGCATGGAACAATTTTACCGCGGCGCGGACATCATTGAACTCAGATTAACGCTCGCTGCTTTCAGTCGGCTGCTCGAAAACCTGGGGCAGACTTTCGCGCGCGGCCAAACCATTGGCCGCGCGCCGGCTTCGCCCGGCCTCTTTCCCGACAGCCGGTTCTATCCAGCAACGCCGACGTTTAGCCTACTAAGAACCTGCAACACCTGGGTCGCCGAGATACTGGAATCAGCCGGCGTGCCGGTATCGCCGCGTATGGTCATCACCGCCGGCAATCTCGCCAGCCAGCTCGCTCCGCTGGCGTTGCGCCGGCGCTGAAGAACAGGCAAACTATCTGCACTGAGCGCTCAAATATCTATGAACTTACTTCGACGGCTTCGACTCGCCATTGCGCTCATGAGCTTGCTCGTGATGCCCCTCATGGCATGCCAACAAACTCCAGTCCCGTCGTCACCCGTCGCCGAGGCGCCACAGGATAGTCCGAGTCCCGCAGCGATGACCCAGCAGCCGCCGGTCGAGATCGCCAAGCTTCCCGAACCCGATATCGGACCGCAAGCGGCCAAGCCGGCAATTCTTAGACTGCTGCCCGAGTCGATACTCGCGGTGCCGCAAAAAGACCCGGCGTCACGCCGGCTCGAATACAACACGATGGTCAGCACGAGAACTGGAGATGCTGCGCAGCAATCGACCTGGCAATACCGGCGCACTCGCGATGGCACCATCGTCGGTTTTGAGTTTTCCAATCACGGCGGCAACCGCGTGCTGCCACCGCGCCGGGACGCCGCCAAAAACCAATTTTTTACGCGCGATTTTCAGTTTCGTTTCGATGAGCGGGCGCGCCAAGACATTCACTTGCTCGTCACCGACTGGGTGTCATCCCGCGATCGGCAGTTTCGTCTGAGCGAGCTGATGACTAGTTTGATACATTTCTTCCCGCGCAACTTTCTGCCAGCGATCGTCAACTTCAACAGCCGAAATATCATCACGCTACCCACCGGCGAGGAGGTTGAGTTTAACGCCCAGACCCACGAAATACTCGGCGGCGTGCTGTCGGAAGCGCCGGTGGATTTGAACTCAGATCGAAGCGCGCGCAATTTTCCCGCGATCGACTACCGCGGCAGAGGCGTCGTCGTGCGCGCCAATGGGCGCGGCAGCGACCCAAGACTTGGCACCACGGCAACGATCACCGCCACAGGGCCGCTGGCGGCTTGCGATAAAGGGACTCC
>JAERMN010000287.1 GCA_016844625.1 Deltaproteobacteria bacterium | reverse complement strand
GCGGCCCCGGGATTCCCGCTGACAGGGTCAAAATTCTCCGTGAGGGTTTTTTAAAAGCGATGAAAGATCCGGAGCTTTTGGCCGAAGCGGAAAAGCGCGACTGGGAACCAGATCCGGTCAGCGGAGATAAGCTTGAAGCCTTGTCACGCGAGGTGGTTACGCAGCCGCCGGAGATTATTAGTCGCATGAATGTTATTTTAGGAAAGTAGACTGTGGCTGCCGGCTACATATATTTGAAGTTGACCACGCCGATTTCGGCGTGGAACCGTTAAATGGGGTTTCCAAAGGGGGCGAGCACCCCCGTTGGTCACGGCCGGGGTCAATACCCCGGCCGCGAAGTGGCTTCGTTTATTTGATCAGTCGTTTCGCGCCGCGCGGTTAATTTTTGGTTATCGTCGAATTCATAATCGAAAGGAGCGCGTCATGAAAAGGAACAGTCTCTCGCTTACGCTGTTGATAAGCTTGGCAGTAATTTTTTTCGGCATCGCCGGTCAAGTTCGGGCACAGGGTGAACCCTTCTACAAAGGAAAAACGATTACCATCATGATCGGTTCGACGGCGGGCGGATTCTAAGACCGTTGGGGCCGGCTGTTTGCCCGGTACATGGGCAAGTATATACCGGGAAACCCGGAATTTATCGCGCAAAATATGGCTGGCGCCGGATCGGTGATCGCCACCAATCACGTCTATAACGTGGCTAAGCCCGACGGTCTCACCCTAGTGATGCCGCTGAACAGCGTCTACGTCGATCAACTTGTTGGACGGGAACAAGTGCAATTCGATCTGCGCAAGTATCACTGGATTGGTTCTCCCTCCATCGAGCCATCGATCATGTACATGAGAAGCGATACCCCGTACAAGTCCATCGAAGATATGATTAAGGCCAAAGATGCGCCCAAGTGCGGCGGCACTGGAACTTCGAGCACCGACTTTATCCTGTCCAGTATCTTGGAGGAATTGCTCGGAGCCAAAATAAACTCGGTCTTGGGATATCCTGGCGGCACGGAGATCGATCTGGCGGTGATAAAGAATGAGGTGGTGTGTCGCTCCCATAGCATGTCCGCTCACTTTGGCCGGGAACCTTTCGACAGCTGGCACAAAACAGGTTTTGACCGGCATATCGTTCAGGCCGGGCGCAAGAGAGACGCGCATGCGTCCGATACGCCGACCTTGCTGGAGGTGTTTGATCGCCACAAAGTTCCCGAAGACGGCCGCCGTGTAGCCAGGATCTTGTTGGCAGCGGGGGAATTGGGCCGCCCCATGATGGTCACGCCGGGAACGCCTCCCGACAGAGTCAAGATTTTGCGAGAGGCCTATATGAAAGTTCTAAACGACCCTATAGTTCGGGATCAAGCGAAAAAAAGCCGGATGGATATCGAGCCGACATCCGGAGAGGAGCTCGAATCGCTGGTAAAAGACATTTTTGACGCTCCACCGGATGTCATCAAGCGAGCGAAAAAAATACTCGCCAACTAGTGTGACATTGTGAGTCTCGCGGCGCAGCCAAGGTGAGACCAAGCGGCGGGGCCAATTCCGGACCCCGCCGCTTCCTAGTGTAGTGTCGCTTAATTGAGAGACCTTATGTTTCGTCGAGTTTACAATGATCGTGGCCGAGGTTGGATGCAAATGGCCCCCAATCCAATAATTACCGGCGATATTGACAACTATCGTCGGGCAAAGGCCGTCTTGGTTAAAGTACAAACAGCGTGAGACACACCACTAGTTGCCTATGGGGTTGTCGCTGCGAAAACTTGTGGATCGTGACTAGATATCTAAACAATTTTCAAACAATCGTCCGCCACCGTAACATTCGATGAGTTGCAATTTGCCCGCAGCCTGTCGATTCAGCCCGGATTCCTTAGTTGAAACTGACACGAAGAGCGAGGCGCGGGCCTTCCGTTGCCAAGGCAACGAAGTTCTACCTCTAAGCTTATGGCGAGCATGGGTGCAATCGAGTGGGTGTCTCAAGTAGGGCGGTTCATTGCGGCATAGCAAAAAGGACTGTGAAACTTTACGGCTGGGTACCTTCGCAACTCCAGGCCCACACGTCGCTCAGCAAAGGTTGTAACTTCTACTGCGGAATCCGGGTTCATAGGCGCGAAATCGCCACTTCGTCTCGCGGTAAAAATTGTTAGCGAAATTTTTGGGCCGCGACCTCGGCGGCAATCGCATGGCTGTGCCATGTTACAACGATGATAAAACTACCAAGACGAACACGCGCGTGGATGATCGCGCTTGCCGGCGCGGCGCTCGCTGGAGCCCAGGGCCACGACGATGCGATCACCAGTTTGCTATTGGCCCTCGTTATACTTCTACCAGTGGCGAAGTTGTCCGGTATTTTCGCCGAAAAACTGGGGCAACCCGCGGTCATGGGCGAACTGATGGCCGGACTGATCCTTGGCAATCTGGGGCTGGTTGGTTTCACTGGCATCGATTTTCTAAAAACCGATGCCGGCCTAGAAATACTAGCGCAACTAGGTGTGATCCTTTTACTCTTTGAGATCGGCCTCGATGCCAGCTTGGCGGATCTCATGAAAGTCGGCGCGTCATCGCTGCTCGTCGCCGCCATCGGTGTCATTTTTCCTTTCGCGCTCGGCTGGCTGGTCAGTGCCTGGCTGCTGCCAGGCCATTCATCTTTCGTTCACGCCTTTGTCGGGGCGACGCTTTGTGCGACCAGCGTCGGCATCACGGCCCGTGTGCTTCAAGATATCGGTGCGATCCGCACCCAAGAGGCCAAGATCATTCTCGGTGCGGCGGTGATCGACGACGTTCTGGGCCTGCTGATACTGGCGGTGGTCTCCGGCATGATCATCGGCGCGGACAAGGGAACAGAGATATCCTTGGGATCGATTAGTTATCTAATTGGCACGGCGGTGTTTTTTTTGGCGGGCTCCCTCTATCTTGGAATTTGGTTAGTGCCGCATGTTTTTCACCATGCCAGCAAAACGACTGCGCGTGGATTGCTGTTCAGCTTGTCGCTCACGCTATGCTTCCTCCTGTCGTATTTCTCAGCAGCTATCGGTCTGGCACCCATCGTTGGAGCTTTTGCCGCCGGACTGATTTTGGAATCCGTGCCTATGGAAAAGTATTTGCAGACCGAAGAGCTGTCGCCGGACAAAATGCTCCATCCGCTCTCGGTTTTTCTCGTGCCGCTATTTTTTGTTCAAATGGGGCTAAAGATCGAATTGGCGAGTTTGTTTCGCATTGAAGTTTTGGGGCTAGCCGCGGCGCTCACAGTGGTTGCGATTCTCGGCAAACAGGCTTGTGGCTTAGGCGCCATTGGAAAAAATCTCAACCGGCTGTCCATCGGCATCGGCATGATTCCCCGCGGCGAAGTCGGCCTGATCTTCGCCGGTATCGGCTTGACCCTGGCCGTAAAGGGCGAGCGGATACTCGATGAAGCGGTATTCTCGGCGATTCTCATCATGGTGATGGTGACCACCATAGTGACGCCGCCGCTCCTGCAATGGAGCTTTAGGTCGCGAGCCGCCCACAACAAGTAGGGAACCGAAGGCTTGCATTGATACCGTCCCCTCGCAGCAGCAAAAAAACTTTAGGTCGCGAGTTTAAGTGAAGCAAGGATAACCGCCATGGAATATGACACTGCATTTCGGCCTTACTTGGCCAAACGCATCGAACAAATCGGCTCGGCGGATATCGTTGTCGGCATTCCCTGCTACAACAACGACGCGACCATTGTAAACGTACTGACGCAGGTCAGCCATGAGCTCGCCAAGCATTACAAGTCGGCGCGGCCACGAACATCAAGACCAAAGGTGTCAGCGATTTTTTCGTGACATAACTTTAAAAGCGAAAATTCGTCGGTGAACTTGCTACCAGGGCTCGGTGGAATGAGTATTTCGCAGTAAACCAAGGGAGGCGATTATGTACTTGCGCACGTTACTGATCATGGTGGTATTGGGATCGCTGATTGTGTTTGCGGCGCTCAACTGGATGGCTTTTGTGAGCCCGTTCAAGCTATCAGTAGGATTTACGACCGTGGAAGCGCCGCTCGGGCTTGTACTGCTCGGGATCGTCGGATTGCTGACGCTTTTGTTTCTGATCTATATCGTGTTTCTTCAGTCCTCGTCGCTGCTGGAAAGCCGGCGCCAAGCGCGGGCACTGCAAAATCAACGTGAAATCGCAGAGCAGGTCGAAGCCTCGCGCTTCAGCCAGATGCGCTCTTATCTCGAAGGCGAATTGAAAGATTTCGCGGAGAAAAACGAGACGGCTCGGACCAGCGTGATCGCCAGATTGGATCAGCTGGAACGAGACTTGCGTTTGGCGGTGGAGCAGTCCGCGAATAGCCTTGCCGCCTATATCGGTGAGATTGATGACCGGCTCGAAAAAGCCGCCGGCGGGAAACTCCCGAGCAGCTCCGAGTGAGATCGACCTCGGCCGCTCATCGATAGTCATTTGCGAAATCTATCCGTCGCAGTCAGATCAGCTGCAGCCACAACAGCGCGGCCGTCCCGGCCATGATGATCAAACCGAGCGGTACGCCAAGCTTTGCCCACTCGCTGCTTTTGATATGGAGCGTGTGGGCGGCGATGATGTTGGGGATGTTTCCCGGGATCAACATGCCGCCGGAGATCAACAGACCGTAAAGCGCGCTCTTGATCTGCGCTTCGGTCAAGGTCGGTCCGATCTCTGCGGCGGCCAAAGTCGCGTTGTCGAGCACGGCTGAGATCATGTTTACCCAGAATAACACTTGAGACGGTAGCCGAATGACGTAGGCGTCGATCAGCGGTTTAAAACCGGCGCCGAGGAAGATCAGCGCCATGACGAATACATAAACTTTGCCCGCTCGGACGAAGACCGCGCTCAGCGTTTCGGTTTTGTCCTCTGCAGCCAAGGACGCTTCCTGGTCCTCGGGTTTTTCCTGGACCAGAAAAATCGCGGCAATTCCTAAGACGATGACGGTCGGGACGATATAGAATCCCAATAGCTTCGCCAAATAAAAAAACTCGGCGTGATAGGGCGCGCCGCTCAGCTTCGAGACGACGATGGTAGACAGCGGCTCGCCCAACGGTGTCAGCGCGGCGCCTAGGCCGATGGCGAAGCAGGCGATAAT
>JAERMN010000286.1 GCA_016844625.1 Deltaproteobacteria bacterium | reverse complement strand
AACCACAGCCTGCAGCACGACCACAATATCACCGGCGTCCAATTCGTTGCGCCAAGTTGCCTTGAACGATTCCCATGAATTACACACACCTTGAACCTCTCCACTATTAAACGCCAGCCTCACAGTTGCAGTTCCAGAATAGCCGGAAATAATTTGTACAGGTAGCCCAATGGCGACGGCGAGGACTTTGGGGATATCGTCCGTCGCTGAACCGACGCCGACGCCGCCAAGTTTTACGACAGTTTTTGACGAAAGCCATTGCTCGATACTGGTGATCCCGGTGCTCTTGTGCACACCGAGCATGTAATTGTCCTGGGCTGGCACTCCCATGTACTCAAATTTGCGAGCATCAAACTCGATTCCCGGCTTTCCAAGAAGCTGCTGTAAGAAGAGGCCACCGATGAAATGACCGATGGTCAACCCGTCCGGCTTGGCGATCTTGTACATATAGTTTGCCGAAATCAAAAACCCCGCTCCTGGCATGTTCTCCACAAGAAACGTTGGGTTCCCGGGAATATGTTTACCTATATGCCGGGCAATCATGCGGGAATAGGTATCATAGCCTCCGCCCGCGGCTGCGCCGACAATGATTCGCACCGTCTTACCGCGATAGAAGTCGTCCTGCGCAGAGGCGTTCGTGATACCCAGCGCGAACACTAGGGCTAGAAAGTAAGAAGTCTGAAATAACTTTCGCATAGTTTCTCCCTCTAATTATTTATTGTTCGAGTCGCTTGTTACTTTGACGCTCACTTCAGTATTTCTTTCAGTTGGTTGACGATGCTCGGCTCGATCTTAAACAGCTGTAAGACGATTTTTTCGATCTCCTCGCCGGTCAACGGGTCGGTGTCGAGCCGCGACTTCTTGGCGTCGGCGATGAACTCGGGATCTTTGAGCGTTTCGTTGAACGCTTTGCGGAGTAGCTGCACCCGGTCCTTAGGCGTTCCCGGCGCTACTGCGTAGGGGCGCGTGATGGCGGCCGGATCATGGCCACCGAATTTGAGAATTTGTTTCGCGTTCTCATTGGGCGCGAAGTCGACGGCGTTGGGCACTTTGGCCAACTCGGGGTGCGGCTTGGGGTTCACCTGCAAGACGATAAAGACGTTGCCGGAGTCGAGTCCTTGGCGCCAGATCGATTTGATCGATTCCCACTGCCAACAGCCGCCAGAAACTTCACCAGCTTCGGCGGCGAGACGAACTTCCGCCGTGCCTTTGTAGCCGGCGACCAGTTGCAGTGGCAGCTTGAGCGCGGCGATGAGGAGCTTGGCGGTATTATAAGTGGTATCGCCCGGGGCGACGCCGCCGATTTTCACCGGCGTCTTCGAGTTTCTCAGCGCGTCGAAAGTCGTGATGCCGCTCGCTTTGGTGAAGGCACAGGCGACATTGTCTTGAGTCGGGATGCCGATGTACTCGAACTCGCGCGCGTCGAATTCGATGCCCGGTTTGCCGATGACTTGATTGATCACCTGGTTGCCGTGGAAGTTGAGGATTGTCAGACCGTCGGGTTTGGCGACCTTATATACATGATTGGCCGCGAGTAGGCTGGCGGCGCCGGTCATATTCTCGACGACGATGGCCGGGTTCCCCGCAATATGGTGGCCCAGGTGGCGCGCGATCAAGCGCGAGTAAGTGTCAAACCCGCCGCCGGCGGAAAAGCCGACGATTAATTTGATCGTTTTGCCTTCGTAAAATGGAACTGCGGCATTCGCCGTTCCCACAGACGCGAGAACTAGCGCGACGCCGAGTATGAAACTGCCCACCGAATTAAACTGATTACCCATTCCGTTTCTCCTTCTGCTCTACCGTAACCTAGCTCGCAGCCAATTAAATATGAAATAGCGAGAGAGTCAACGGTCGTGCGACATTTCAGCGCGCAGTTCGTCTTCCCACGCGCGGCTACCGTCGGGCGACCAGTTGCAGCCGAGGTCGCGAATCTCGCCGGCGCTCGCGAACTTCGCTAGCTCAGCGAGTGCTTTGGTGAGAACCGATTCGTTGCGCGCGCGATCGTGCGGTGGTCCGAAGGTGCGGCCGACGGGATGATCGACGAAGGCGGCGCGCGGTGGCGTGACTTTGCTCATGATGTCGTGCGCCGTGCCGATGACCAGTGTCGGAATTCCGCTTGCTTCAATCACATGAGCGATGAGACCGACGGTCTCGTGGCAGAAGGGTCAATAGGGAACCAGCAGGGCGAGATCGACTTGGGCTTCTTTCAAGTCATTGGCAATGGCAGGTGCCAGTTCGTTTTCAATTTAAATGACGCGAGCGCGCCGATGATTCCGCGCTGGGCCAATGCGGTCAACGCCGTGCGTGGAAAAACAATTTCCGGATCCTGCTTGGGAACGCGGCCGATACCCGAGTGATGATCGATGATTATTTCGCCAGCGTTGGGATCGGACGGCACGCGCCGATAACTCGAGTCTTCGCGCGGAATAAACGGTTCCTGATGCGCTAACCGAAGCGCGGCGCTGCTGAGCAGCGCGACGCGCGATTCGCGCACCGGTTTCGTGATCGGACACCAAGCCGGCTTTGATGGTGCAAATAAAACACGCGGCAGCTTCGGTGCTGAGTTCTGCGCCATGATCGGTAAATACTCAAGTGGCATAGGCTAGGTTCCTCCGGTGAGTCACTACTACTGCACCCGCCGTTGTCGATCAACCTGAGTTAAAAAGCGTGTGTGAATTCTCGCCGCCAATATGGTAAGCAATTCCCCTCATGGTCGATGTTGGCGGGAACTATCGGAGCATTCTCAATCGTATTGCCGAAGCGGCGCTGGGAGCGCAGCGCGAGCCGCGGGAGATTAGACTGCTCGCGGCGGCGAAGTCGCAGAGCGTCGCGGCGATCCGCGAGGCGATCGCTGCCGGGGTGACTTTAATTGGTGAAAATTATGCTCAGGAGGCGGCGGACAAGAAGAAACAGGTTTCGAATTCTTCAATTGAATGGCATATGATCGGCCACTTGCAGCGCAATAAAGCCAAGCTGGCGGTTGAGTTGTTCGATGTGATCGAGTCGTTGGATAATCTGGCGCTGGCGCGGGAGCTAAATAAAGAAGGTGCGAGACGCGGCAAGACGATCCAAGCGTTGGTTGAAGTGAATCTCGGCGGGGAGGAAGCTAAGTCCGGGATCGCCAAAGAACAAGTAAGCGGGTTGTTGCAAGAATTGGCTAAGCTTTCGCACCTACGTATCGTTGGCTTGATGACCGTGCCGCCGTTTAGGGAAAATCTCGAAGCAGTTCGGCCGTACTTTCGTGAGCTGCGCGAGTTGCGCGATCAGTTGATTGAACGGCGCTTGCCCAACATTCACCTAAAAGAATTGTCCATGGGCATGACGCATGATTTTACCGTCGCCATCGAAGAAGGGGCGACCATCGTGCGCGTCGGCACAGCGTTGTTCGGGCCGCGCGGCAAGTGAGCGGATGTTTCTCGTTGCTAATCTATTGGTCGCAGTCGCCCAAGTGCTCGACTATGTGTTGTGGGCCTACATTTGGATCATCATTGCGCGCGTGGTGGTGTCGTGGGCGAAGGCCGATCAGAATATTCCCGTGGTGCGATTCCTTTATACGGCGACCGAGCCGGTGTTCGATCGAGTTCGGCAAAGGCTTCCTCTCACCGCTGCCGGCTTCGATCTGGCGCCGATCGTGGTTTGGATCGCCGCAGTGTTTTTGCAGCGCTTTGTCGTGCACACGCTTTATGACTTGGCAAATACGATCAGGTAACCAATGGAGGGTCTTCACGTGAAATCTCTCTACGCTGCCGATATTCGCGAGAACCAGCTGGTCGATGCTATGTTTTTGGTCGCGTCAAAGAATCACGGGGTGACTAAAGGCGGGACGAGTTATCTGACTTTAAAGCTGCTCGACCGCAGCGGCGAGATCGAAGGCCGGGTGTGGGACCGGGCCGAGGATCTGGCGCGCGGCTTCGACAAGAACGATTTTGTCCGCGTGCGCGGCCAGGCGACGATCTATCAGGGCAAGATTCAAATTCGTGTCCAAGACGTCAGCCGCGTCGAAGAGTCGAAAGTCGCCGCCGAGGATTTCTTGCCCAAGAGTGTGAATGATCCTGAAGTCATGTTGGCCGAGCTGCAGGCGATTCTCCGCGCGATTAAGAATCCGCATCTGCTCGGGCTGGCTGAAGCCTGCTTTGGTGATAACGAATTAATGGATTTGCTGAAGCAGGCGCCGGGAGCCAAGACGATTCATCATCCTTATTTAAGCGGGTTGTTGGAGCACACGCTGTCAGTGCTCAAGCTGATCCTCAAGGTCGTCGAGAATTATCGCGACATTGACGTCGATTTGTTACTGATCGGCGGTTTTCTCCACGACATTGGCAAAGTCTACGAATTCACTTTCGACCGTGCGCTGGACTACACCGATGCCGGCCAGCTGCTCGGCCATCTGGTCATGGAAGTCGGGTTGGTGACCAAGAAGATCGAAACGATTCCCGAATTCCCAACGGAATTGGCGCTGTTGGTGAAGCATATGCTCGTCAGTCATCACGGTGCTTACGAATTTGGCTCGCCCAAGTTGCCGCAGACCTTGGAAGCCGTTATCTTGCATTCTCTGGACGATCTCGACGGTAAGATCCAGGCGATTCAAAATATGCCGGAGAAGGAACCGGGATCGAAATGGACGGCGTTTCATCGGGCCTACGGTAGAAGCTTCTACCGCAAGACGCCGGATGGGGGTGAGTGAGGGTCGAGGGTCGAGGATGGAAGATCGAGGATAGCGAAGAAAGCATTCAAAATTAACGGTGAAAAATTAAAAAAGAAAACTTTGAGATTTGAAATATGAGATTTGTAATTCAAACCGGAGGTTTGTCATCGTGAAGAATTTTGTCGCAGGCGCTTGGATCGATAAGCCGAAAAAAATCGAGGTGACCAATCCGTTCGACAACTCGGTGATTGACACTGTGCCGAGGGCGGATGCCGGCGATTTGGAGAAGGCTTTGGCCTTCGCTGAGCGTGGCGCCAAGGTGATGGCGAAGCTTTCGAGTTACGAGCGCTGGAAGATTTTACGCAAAGCGGCGGACATGATGGCGGCGCGTAACGAAGAGCTGGGCCAGATCATTTCGAAAGAGGAAGGAAAAATCATCGCCGAAGGACGCGGCGAGGCGAATCGGGCGGTGGAAACAATGATGGGCTCGGCGGAAGAGGCGAAGCGGTTGCACGGCGAGACCGTGCCGCTGGATGCCGATCCCACCGGCAGCAATAAACTCGGTTTCACGCTGCGCGTGCCGTGCGGCGTGGTCGCGGCGATCGCGCCGTTTAATTTTCCATTAAATCTAGTCTGCCACAAAGTCGGGCCGGCGCTGGCCGCGGGCAACACGGTCATTATTAAGCCGGCGTCCGATACGCCGCTGTCGGCGATTAAGTTGACTGAGATTTTGCTTGAAGCAGGATTGCCGCCGGAAGGGATTCAATGTCTCACCGGGTCAGGTGGTGAGATCGGTGATGCACTGGTCGCCGACCGTAGAGTCCGCAAGGTGACATTCACCGGCAGCCGGGAGATCGGCGAGCGCATTTGCCGCACGGCGGGCATCAAGAAAGTTACGATGGAGTTGGGTTCCAACAGCCCGGTGATCGTCATGCCGGACGCCGACATGGAAAAAGTCGCGACCGTATTGGCGATGACCGGTTACGGCAACGCTGGCCAAACCTGCATCTCGACACAGCGCGTGTTGACGGCGAAAAAAGTCTACAGCGATCTCTTGAGCGCGCTGAAGCCCAAGGTCGAAGCGTTGACCACCGGTAATCAACTTGATGAGAAAAATAAAGTCGGCCCGATGGTGAAAGAGAGTGAAGCCGTGCGCGTCGACGAGTGGATCAACGAAGCGGTCAGCGGTGGCGCTAGGTTGGTGGCGGGCGGCGGGCGGCGCGGCGCGATTTATCTCCCGGCGGTGGTCGCCGACGTGCATCCCGATATGCGCATCTCGCGCGACGAGCTGTTCGGACCGGCGGTGGCGGTGACGCCATTCGATACGATCGAAGAAGCGATCGCCTTGGCGAACGACAGTATCTATGGATTAGCCGCCGGGATTTTCACCGACAACGTCGAATGGGCGATGAAGTTCGCGCGCGAAGCGGAAGCGGGCAATCTGCACGTCAACTGGGGCTCGCAATGGCGCGTCGATCTGATGCCCTACGGCGGACTCAAAGATTCCGGCTTCGGCAAGGAAGGGCCGAAGTACGCGGTGAATGAGATGACGGAACTGAAGATGGTAGTGTTTCATTTAAATAGCTGATTTCGGAAATTAGCCGCAAAGAACGTGGTTCGACAAGCTCACCACAGGCGCCGTACGCAAAGAAGCAATGAGATTCGTAGGGGCGGGTTTGAAACCCGCCCTCTTCGCTAGATTGGATGATGAATGAGACCAGACGGACGAAAACCGAAAGAACTGAGACCTTTGAAGATCACGCCGAGTTATATTAAGACGACGGACGGGTCGGTTTTGATTGAAATGGGCGATACCCGAGTAATTTGCACGGCGAAGCTCGAAGAACGGGTGCCGCCGTTTCTGCGCAACAGCGGCAAGGGTTGGATCACGGCGGAGTACGGCATGTTGCCCGGCTCCTCGCAGCAGCGCATCGGCCGCGAGTCGTCACGGGGTAAAGTCGGCGGCCGGACGCACGAGATCCAACGCCTGATCGGACGCAGTTTGCGCGCGATAGCGGACTTGAAAAGTTTGGGCGAGCGGACGGTTTGGATCGATTGCGATGTGATTCAAGCCGACGGCGGCACGCGCACCGCGTCGATTACCGGCGCGTATATCGCGCTCGCTGAAGCGGCGCGCGGCTGGCTCCAGCGCGGCATGATCACGGTCAGCCCGATCAAAGACTCCGTCGCGGCAGTGAGCATCGGCATCGTTGCCGGCAAGATTCTCTTGGATCTTTGTTACGAAGAAGATAGCAAAGCCGATGTCGACATGAACTTCGTCATGACCGGCTCGGGGAAATTTATCGAAGTCCAAGGCACGGCAGAGAGCGAGCCGTTTACCAAGAAACAAATGGAGCGCATGGCCGAGATCGCCCAGGGTGGCATTAAGGATTTGCTAACGGCGCAGAAAAAAGTGATCGCGGGCCTCGCGTAGGAGTAGAGAACCGACCACAAAGGGCACGTATAAATAAGAACGGGATTCGGAAATTTAACCGCAAAGAACTTAGCGCAGCAGAGCCGCAACCAAAGTGACAGAAACAGAGCCATGATGTAAGAGGCAGTCATGGCAACAAACACAGATAATTTGTCGAAGCACGAGGTCGGGCAAGCATTCGTACAACGTCATCAAGGCGAAGTGATCGGAGTGCTGCACGGATGGGATCGGATCGAAGCACGAGGTCGGGCAAGCATTCGTACAACGTCATCAAGGCGAAGTGATCGGAGTGCTGCACGGATGGGATCGGATCCGACTACAAGGGACGCTGCGGTGTTTGTACTACCCAGTGGTGATGGAACAGTACCTGAGAAAAGCCGGGGTGCTGTGGAAGGATTTCAAGAGATACGCCATCGGACTGACGGGGCGGATATGCCAAGCGGCCGAGGAGTTGTGCAAGCAGAACCAGCGGCCGGTGATTTATCTGGCATCGAGCCAAGCGAGTAAGGAGGATGAGGCGCGGCGGATTGAGGAGCGCGACGGGATAAAGCAGGGACTGATCGCAGTGATGAGTTGTGTGGAGCCATGCCGGACGTGGCGGATGCGAGGCAACCACGAGACTAAGAGGTTGGATCTCAGGCTGGAATGGGGGAAGTGCAAACATCTTTACTTTTATTGG
>JAERMN010000285.1 GCA_016844625.1 Deltaproteobacteria bacterium | reverse complement strand
AACAAGGCGGCGGGATGCAAGAATTCCATGGTCTTATTTAAAGAGTCCGATGGCCGGCAGCGTGGCGAAGATAAAATCGCTCAAGTCGCGATCGTTGACGTAGAGCGAGTAGTGAATGCCGCTTTGATGGCAGAAACTTTTGAGCTCGAGATTGTGATGCGCCAAGCGCGCTTGATAATCGCGCCGCGCGTTGCTGTTCCATTGATAGCGAATTTCTTTCTGGCTCTCGCTGTCGATCAGCGCCAGACTGCCGGCGGGGAAATCGGGATCGACTTCTTGGCGTGTCAGCACTTGAATCGCGGCGATGTCGAGATTGAAAGCGCGCAGCAGATTGAGTCCCTGTTGATAGGCCGCCGCGGGCATTAAGAAATCTGAGATCAAGATCGCTTTGCCCGGCCGCCGCAGACGTTGCAAATGGCCGCTTAAGGTCGCGGCCAAATCGAGCGCACCGTCGGCATTCGCCCCGGTCGCGAAATCGACACAGTCCGCCATGCGGCGCCGGCCGCGATAAAACGGCGACGCACTACCTTGCTCGCGGAGCAGATGGAGTTTCACGTGATCGTGATTGGCCAGGATTACATACGAAAGCGCCAGGGCGACGTGGGTTGCCGGCAGGAATTTTTGTTCACGCGAAGGGAATGCCATCGACGCGCTGGCATCGATAAAGACGTAGGCAAAAAGGTCGACTTCTTCGCGGAAGATTTTAACGTAAAGCCGGTCGCTGCGCGCGTAGATACCCCAGTCGAGATAACGCAGATCGTCGCCCGGCGCATAGCGGCGGTAGTCGGCGAACTCCAAGCTGGTGCCGCGGCGCGGCGACGAATAACTGCCCGGATGGCTGCCGAGAAATTCCTTCCTCGTGCGTAGCCGCAGGGTTTCTAGCTGGGTGAGAAATTTTGGCGTGAAGGGCTCGGGTAACATATTTGGCGGATACTTTAACCCGCGTAGGCGATGAGATCGACCGCGCCGGCTTCTTTAAAGCCCTTGAGTCTCAACTGGCAACTATCGCACAGGCCGCAGGCTTGTCGATTTTTTCCCGGATCGTAGCAGCTCCAAGTCAGGCTGTAATCGACACCGAGCTCCAAGCCTATTTTGATGATTTCCGCTTTGGTCATATGGAGCAACGGCGCGTGGATTTTTAACCGGCTTTTGCCTTCGACGCCGGCTTTGGTGGCGAGGTTGGCCATGCGCTCGAAGGCAGCGATGTATTCTTCGCGGCAGTCGGGATAGCCGCTGTAGTCGAGTTGATTGGCGCCAAAAAAAATATCCGCCGCGCCGATTCGCTCCGCCAGCGCCAAACCGAAGGATAAAAAAATCGTGTTGCGCGCCGGCACGTAAGTGACCGGGATTCCCTCGGCGATTTCCCGCTCGCTCCGTCCTTTGGGCACCGCGATTCGATCGGTCAGCGCCGAGCCGCCGATCGCTCTCAGATCGAATTCGATCACGCGGTACGATTGCGCCTGTAAAAATGCTGCGACACGCTCGGCCGACTCGATTTCTATTTGGTGACGTTGTCCGTAGCGAAAGCTCAGAGCGTGAAGGGTATAGCCGTCTCGTTTTGCGATGGCCGCGGCAGTAGCGGAATCGATGCCGCCGCTCAGCAAGATAACTGCGTCCGTGCCGGCCATCGTCACGCTTAGCGGAACATGGTTCCGGCCATCGGGTGGCGTTTTTCGTGCCAACCTTTGATGCCTTCGTCGAGCACTTTCATGTTGCGGTACCCGTTCTCGTGAAGAATGCCATAGGCCAAACTGGCCAGGTGATGGGGACAGGCTCAATAGAGCGCAACCGGCCGGTCGCGAGGAATATTTTTGACGAAATTTTTGAACTCAGCGAGTGGCGCCGATAGGGCGCCTAGAATATGCGATTCTTTGAACTCTTCGTCCGTGCGTACGTCAATGATCATCGGTTTGGCTCCAGCCTTTACCAGTTCGACCAATTCCTCGACGTTGATGAAAGCCGGCGTGACGTTTTCCGGCAGAGTTTGCTGGGCGAACTCTGGGTACTTCGACGGATCGGCATTGATGCTTTCCAGCATTCCTAGCGCAATCAAGCCAAGCGTGAGGACGACAAGAAAAATTGTTCGCATTGGCACTATGTGCGTCACCGCTTACCTCCTTGGTAACTAAATTTGCTCAGTTGGGCCAAGGTATCCAGCGGCAATAAGCCGGTGTGTCGCTGGCCGTTGACAATCCATGTCGGATAACTCTGAATGGCTTTTGCCTTACATTCCGGTGCTTGCGGCGTATTGGGCCCGCCCGGGCTACATTCAACATAGGGAATCCGTTTCACTGAGCTGCCGAATAATTTTTTCTGGTCTTGGCAATGTGGACACCATGAGGCGCCGTAGAATTTGACGTCTGACCGGGTCAAATGTTCTGCCAGTCCCTTTACCCACGGATCTTCAGGTCCAGGTGCGGCGCCCCAATAACCGGCAAAGTAGAGATGCAGCACGACGATGACCGCCGTCGCGGCGCCGACAGTTTTCCCGAGCCAGGGCCCCCAGGAGAATTTTGGCAGATTTGCCGGACGTTGTAGTGTGGTCATGACGAAGATCGCCGCCATGATGCCAAGCGACGCGAGGCAATAGGGACAAGCAGCCTTGAGCTCAAAAAATGAAACCGCTGTTAAGTATGAACTAAACAGCAGCCCGAAGAGCGAAATTACCCAGGCCCAGCGCCACTGATTATCAGCGTAACGGTTCCATGCCACCGCGGCGAGCAAAGCGTAGGTGAGGAAACCCCAGAATGAAGTCGGCATGCCTAACAGCGTCGACCAACGGCTGTTGAGCACGATGTCGCAGCCAGCGCCTTCGGTGCAAAACGCGACGAGCTGACCTTGCCACGCGGTAAAAGTGATATAGCCGGACAACGCCATACCGAGCGCGGCGAGAACAAAGAGCGGCCAATTCGGCCCGTCGCGTAAAAGTCCTTTCGCCGCGGGTTGTTTACCCTTTTTGCTCTTGCTCTCTTGCGCCATGGGGACAGGCTCCTTTTAACTTTTCAATAAAGTATCTATATCGTTTTTCAACCGAACAAACGCTTCGAGCTCGCGGCTGTCATAATAACCGCGGATGCGCGCCTGTTTGTCGATCAAGACAAAGCGCGGGCTGTGCGGGATCATGCCGCTTTGCTCGGCGTCATTCGGCAGCGTCGCTACGCTTAGATGAAAACCGTCTCTGACCAAGCTCATAATGCGAGATCTTTGTCCGGTTAAAAATAACCAACGCTTAGCATCTGCGTTATGCTTGGCGGCGTAGAGCGACAAAGTCTGGGGAGTGTCGCGTTCGGGATCGACGGTGACCGAGAGCAAATGGACATCGGGCTTGGACGCGTACTCTTCTTGCAGCTTTGCCATCATGGCGGTTTGCAACGGACAGGTGTCGGTGCAGGTCGTATAGATAAAATCGGCGACCCAGATCTTACCACGCAGTTGAGCAAGATTGACACCGGCGCCGCTCCGCTCCATCAAGGAAAAATCCGGCACCGCGCCGTAGTGCTTTAGCCCGTTCGGGCTGTTGTCGTTCCATGCACCGAGCTGACGCTGCGGTTCGAGCTTCAGCCAGAGCGCCGTGCCGAGGACGATACCCAGGACAACGACCGCCGCGCTGAGTAACAAAAAACGTTTCGAATCCTGCATATTGCAATCAGACTAACCAGGCGGGATTTTAGCGGTTAATTTGCCGTTTGTGTAGAGTCATAGAGAGATTGTTGGATATGGCTATCCCGTTGCGAGCATTTATGGAGAGATTTTTTCATGCTGTCGCGGCTCGATATCTGTTACAATTTAATGACCAGCGGGAGAGAGACGCGGTCCGATCGCTGCAAGCGCTTCTGACGCGCACCATTAATCAACCGGCCATCAAGGACTTATGAAACCAATCAGACGTTTATTGATCATCGGTTATACGTGCCTGTTGCTCGCCAGTGCCATCGCATCCGCGATAACCTTTCCCTGGAGTGTCGACCCGCAAGGTGATGAATCGTTTAACGCAGAGCATCGCCGCTTTTATGAACGGGCCTATTCCAGTGAAGCCAAAGCGACTAAAGACCCAACGCCACCAACTGCGACTGTGCCCCTATCGGCCAAGGCAAAATTCTATATCGACTTTGCGCGGAATTCAGCTATTGCGGCGAAGATTCCACAGACCGCCGCGGAATTTGTTACGAAGTATGGTTTGAAAGACAAGAAGGTCTTGGAGGTTGGCGCCGGTAGCGGCCTGCTGCAAGATATCGTTGAGGATTACACGGCTCTAGATATTTCCGCAACCGCGCGGCAGTTTTTTCACAAACCTTTTGTCGAGGCGTCGGCGACCGACATGCCATTTCCCGACAATTCATTTGACGCGCTGTGGTCGATCTGGGTGCTGGAGCATATTCCCAACCCCGAAAAAGCGCTACTGGAAATGCGTCGGGTCGTTAAACCCGACGGACACATTTTTCTTCGCATCCGCAATGACGTCGATCGATACGCCGCCCAAGGTTATCGCGTACGGTCGTACCACGACTTTGATATTTGGGGTAAGCTCAAAAAGGCGACGATCCCAATCGCCGATTCAAAGGCATTCTATAACCTGCAAACGCGCCAAGTGCGCTTGCTGCGTTCCTTGGGTTCTCGTCTTGGCGGCGGGCCATCACGTCTTCACTTTATCAAGCTAGACGCGAACTATGAGCAATACTGGATTAACGATAGCGATGCTTGCGTCTCGGTTTCGTACCATGAAGTACTGCGCTGGTTCACCTCCCGTGGCGATCAATGTCTGAATTGTCCAAGTGAATCGAGCTTGGTATTTGGCGATGCTGCCTATAATCCCAACATGTTCATTCGCGTCGTTAAGCGCTCGCCTCGTGCAGCCACCGATGTGCTCAGTTCTCGCAGTGCTTATTCTGGCGGAATTTTTTCGATGAGCTTGCCATTGGTAAAAAGCTGGTAACCTGTCAATCCCAGTTCATAGCCGCTCGATGATCAAGAGCGTGTCTCCTTGCGGAGTAACGTTGAAGACGAGCTTGACCGGCCCGACCGTGTTTTTGACCGCCGCGCCGCGCTGATTCTTCTTGAGCAGTCCTTCGGTCTTTTCGATCTTTAAGTGGAAGGCATCGAAACTGCCAGCATCGATGGGGCCGCGATAAATTCTCACAGTTTTTTTGTCGACATACTGAGTGAGATCGATGTTGTCGGGAGTCGCTTTCAACTCATGCCAGCCGGTGCGCCAGAATTTGAGCCCCGCTTTCGGGCTGATTAAGAGTTTCTCGATGATAATATTGAGCTTGGCGAAATCGCCAATCGCGTCGCGGTGATCCTTGATTTGAATTTCCAGCATGCCTTGCTCGCGCTGGGCTGCGCTTGCCGGTGTTAATAGGCAATGGACGAGTAGCAGTGTAAGAAAAAACCTCGGCGCTCGGCGCAGGATCATTTTTGTGAGCTCAGCCACTGGATATCCTTGAGCACTTCTTTTTCGAGCCATTTGTCGCCGTAATAATCGACTCGGCGGTTGCCGCGCTTATCGATGAGCGTAGTCAATGCGGTATGGAAAACTTGTCCGGCTTCGGTCTTGGTGACGTTGATGCCAAAAGCTTTCCACGCTTTTGTCATATCCGCCCGCGTGCCGGTGAGAAACGACCAGTGAGCTAAGTCGGCTTTGAAGCGATTGGCGTAATCCTTCAAAGTCGCCGCGCTGTCTTGCTCCGGGTCGGTGGTGATGCTGAGCAGCCAATAATCTTTGAATTTTTTTTCATCCAAGGCGCGCTGGATCGCGGCGAACTTGGCGGTGAACAGCGGACACACGTCAGGGCAGGTGGTGAATATAAACGTCGCGAGAACGAGATTCCCCCGCTTGCCGCTGAATTGAAACGATTTGCCGTTCTGATCGATGAGCTGGAAATCCGGCACGGCGGTTTTGACCACGCGCCGGCCGATTTCGCTCGGCTGTTTGGGCGGGATCGGGATATGCGACAGCGCGATCGATGGAAGCATTGCAATCGTGGCGATCGCAAACATCACAGCGCCGAGCCATTTAGTTATTCTCGACCTTGAATTCATAAGTGACTTTGATCGTTTTTGTACCATCGGGCAAGTCGCCGCGGACGAGATAGGTGCTGTTAAACAGCTGCTCTTCGCCCGGCCGCACTCGCACCGGCAGCAATAGCGCGCACTCGACCAGATCCAAATAGGGCGCCAGCTCTTTGGGTTCGACTCGATGCACGATGCGTGTCACGACCTCTTTGGTCGTTGGGTTGGCGACTTTGAAGCCGATCGTAAACAAATCGCCCGAGCGCGCCACAGTTTCTTTGGTTGTCGGCTCGGCGCTGATTTCATTTCCCGGCGGCAGCGCGGCCGCGAACTGCACCTGCGCGCCGCCGGCCCAGTCGAGAAAGACTTTCCACTTGGAGCCTTCCTTGACCATGACGAATTTCTCTTCGCCTTCGATCATCGGCAATTTCTTTGCGCTGGCCCAACTATCGATGGTCGCGAGAATATTCTTGCGCTCGGTCGCCGACAAAGCGTTCAACCGTTTGTCGTCCCATTCGTGCAGCAAGCGCGTGACGCTGTTGGCATCCGGCAGTTTCATGGCGACCGTCAGCTGGTTGCCTTTGCCGTCCGCTTCGCTCGACAGCGGGCGGACTTCGATCAGGCCGGCGAGCTTGCGCGCTACATCCAAGGCAAAACCGGTGAACGGCTGGCGTTCGCGCACGTAGTCGTTCGAGTTTTTTAGTCGCTGATCTTCCGCAGAGATGAAACGGTAGGCCTGGCGAAAGTCGCGGGCATAGAGAAACCTTAAATATTGAGTCAGCGTCTGAACCGGTTCGTGCCGCGGGTTAGCAGCGGTTCTGTTTAGCCAATACAGGAGCGGCAACGCGAGCAGCAGGCAGCTCAGCGACGCGAGAATAAATTTTTTGATCATCGATTAAACGGTTCGGCGTGAAGGACGTGCGCTCGGTTCGAGACGCCGCACGCTTTAACGTCCCTTGGCCGGAATGGTCCAAAGATAAATGGTTCGTCCTTCGATTTGTTCGACTTTGTCGGGCTTCCAGTCGCCCATATCGAAGGAGTGGGAAACGATGCGCGAGCCGGGTTTCAACTGACTTAACAGTTTCGGCTTCAACTGCAGATTGACGTCGGGCAGCAGATACATAGTGATGACGCTGGCGGCGGAAAAGTCGACGGTGAGAATATCTTGGTTGCGAATTTCCGCCAGCGCTTCAACGCCGCCTTTTTTAATATTTGCCCGCGATTCGCCCACTAGATCACCATCGATCTCAAAACCGACCGCTTTGGCGCCCTTTTTCGCGGCCGTGATAACGATGCGGCCGTCGCCGGAACCGAGGTCGTAAACAAAATCGCCAGGCTTAACACCGGCGAGCTCGATCATCTTATCGACGACAAACTGGGGCGATGGGACGTAGGGTACGATCTTCTTGTTTTCGAAGCTCGTGTCCTGCGCGCTTGGAGAATTCAGCGCGGCTAAATTGACGGCGGCGAGCGCGAGCAGGACAACTAGCAATTTACGGCGTATCATTTAAATTACCTCGACATGCATCCAATCAGCAAACTTGAAAAACAATCGGTTCATTCAATTAAACATAAAACAATTCGCGCTGCTAGCTGCGCGAAGCCGATACTGCGCTTATTTCAGCAGGCGAAAATCGTAGGTGAGCTTGAGCTGGCGCACGCCTTCGGGCAGGCTGCCTCTTAACAAATAGGTGCCGGAAAATTGCTCTTCCTTGGCTGGCGCGATCGTTACCGGCAAAATAAAACTGCACTGGACGAAGTCTAAATAGTCAGCGACGTTATAGGGCTCGACCAAGTGGCCGATGCGCGCGCTGACAGGTTGGTTGGTTCGGTTTTTGATCTTCAGGATTATTGTAAACAGCTCGCCCGGCTGAACGACGATCTCTTTTTTCGAGAGGCTTACGTCCAGATCGGCGGACTTTGATAGGTCGAGTCGAAACGGGATTCTGACGCCGGCCGCCCAGTTCAAAAAAATCCGCCACTCTTCATTTTCCTTCACCAACTCGAATTTTTCTACGCCCTCGCTCATGTCCAAGGAGCCGTCGCGTTTTTTCTTTTCGATTGCGTCGAGAATTCGTTTGCGCTCATCTGGCGCTAAAGAATTCAGCTGGTAGGCATCCCAATTAAGCAACAAGGGTGAAAGTTTATTCGGGTCGGGAACTTTGTAGTTGATAACCGTCTCGATGCCAGTCGGCGTGTCCTGGCGCTCCGTGATTTTGATTTCAATCGACTCGCTCACCTTTTTTGCCACTTCCAACGTGAAGCCGGCGAACGGGCCGCGCTGCTGCACATAACGATTCAGATCGCGAACTTTGCGGTCGGCGCTTGAGATGAAGCGGTAAGCTTCGACGAAGTCGCGCGCGTAGGCGGCGCGTAGGTAGGCTTGTAGCACTCGCGTAGGGTCTTGGATATTCACGGCAGATTCCGCCGCTGACAAGCTCCGTTGCCCGGCTAGTGCAAGTGCCAGTAGGATGAAGAGCCACATTTTTTTCTAATGCCGGCTGAGTAACTTCAAACTTACTTGACGACGAACTCAACGCGATCCTTAGCGTCTAGTTCGGTGGTGTGATCGTCGGCGACGACGCGTAATTCCAAGATATGTTTACCAGGCTTGATGCCGTTGAGCGTGCCTTTGTCACTTTCGAACATGCCCATGAGCTCGTCGTCGACGTAGGCATGGGCATGGTGGCCGCGTTTGCCTTTGGTGAGTTTGTAGTGAATTTCCACCTTGTCGCCCTTAAAGGATTGGCCCTTAGTTGGCGCGAGGATCTTGATGCTGGCGCCTTCGGCGGGTTTGAGCGCCGTCGGCGCCGTGCTTTTGCCGTGGTCATGTTGAGCGGCGGCGGCAAACGGCAGCGCGATGACCAAGACAGCTATGGAAATCAACAAGCCACGGTTCATGGGAGAATCTCCTTGGCCTTATTTCATCATAAATTCGACATGGTCGAAAGCTGCAAACTGGTTTTGGTGATCGGCCGCGACCACCGGCGGGTCGAATGGGTTCCGTCGGATGAACGAAAGGCTGAGTTTCAAAGAAACCGTGCCAGGCTAGCGCTTAAAGATGCTTTTTATATTGATCGTCCATGTCAGCCCAAAGGTTCCTTGAACGGACGTTCCCGAACAACGCAGGCTTCGTCCTGCGGCAAAGTCTAAAACAAGTGTTGGCTGTAGCGCGTAACGAAAGCCGAGTTGAAAATCAGCCTCATTCTTGGCGCCGATATCGGCGCGGGAGGCGCCGGTGACTTCGCCGACCATCGACCATTGTGAATCCAGCGCCCATTCCATCGCGCTACCGCCGCGTAGACGATT